>NZ_JBUEGB010000042.1:0-56568 GCF_054963695.1 Micromonospora sp. RTBAU3-60
CGGCGCACACACCGATGGGGGTCGGCAACATGTGCGCAAGCACCGTCACGCTCAAAGCAAAGGGGGAAAGTCTTCAAACCGGCAAGCTCGCGGGGCGACGGGGGTCGCCTCTTCGCGGCGCCGGGACCATATCCAACGACCGACGACCCACCAACATTCCGGGCCCGGCCACCCAGCGGGGTGCCTCGATCGCGTGGTTCATGTGCAACGACCGGCGGCCCGCCATCATTCCGGAACCGTGCCGGCGCCCCAGATCTCCGTGGGGCCAATCCGACAGCCGGCTCCCGGGGCCTTCCTCGGCCGTGCACCCGGGTTCAACGACCCCCAGCCGCCCGCCATTCCGGCCCCAGGATGCCGCCAGCCACTCCCAAACCGGACATCATCCGCCAGAACACTCGGACAGGCGACCACGAACCTCCGAAGATCCACTCCACGTCGCGTAAACGGCGGTATCCGACAGCCGCCGATACCGCCACATTCCGTACATGGAGTCGATCAAGGACCGGCCGGCGCGCAAAGGGCGACATACTCCACCAAAAGAGGGCCCGGACCGCCGGAAGACCACACCTCCCCCCAAAGCGCGCCCCCGAGCAGACGCCCACCAAGGCCCTGAGGCAAGTACCACCCCGTACACGCCGGGCGAACCACACAGCTCGGGCATCCGGGCGGCGATCGCCCACGACGGGGTGTGGCCCCGCCGTGACCGGCGCAGGGATCAAGCTTGACCCGCCTGGAGGCGGACACGGCGGGGCCACACCCGGAAACATCGACCAGGCAGGGCGGCGCCAGCGCGGGTCAGGCGGTGCGGACCGCGGCGGAGAGCAGCTCCCATGCTCGTCGACGTGCCCCTCGGCGCGGGTCAGGCGGTGAGGAGGTCGTCGGCCGCGGCGGAGAGCAGCTCCCATGCCTCGTCGACGTGCCGCTCGGCGGTCAGCGGCGAGCCGACCGCCAGGCGCAGCGCGTACCGCCCGTCGATCCGGGTGTGCGTGAGGTGCACCCGCCCGGTGCCGTTGACCCGGCGCAGCAGCTCCGCGCTCGCCTCGTCGCCAGCCCGCAACCGGAAGCAGACCAGCGAGAACGGGTGCGGCGCGGCCAGCTCGAACCGGTCGTCGGCCGCCACCCGCGCGGCGAAGCGGTCGGCGAGTGCCACCCCGGCGCGGATGTGCGCCCGCAGCCCCTCGACGCCGTACCAGCGAAGCACGAACCAGAGCTTGAGCGCGCGGAACCGGCGGCCCAGCGGGACCTGCCAGTCCCGGTAGTCGATCACGGCACCGGACTCGGTCGCCGCGTTGCGCAGGAACTCCGGCATCACCGTCAGCGCCTCGATCAGCTCGCCCCGGTCGGCCACCCAGAAGGCGTCGCAGTCGAAGCCGGTGAGCAGCCACTTGTGCGGGTCGAAGCAGTACGAATCGGCGTGCTCGACCCCGGCGTGCGACCAGCGCAGCTCGGGGCAGACCGCCGCCGCCCCGGCGTACGCGGCGTCGACGTGCAGCCAGACGCTGTGCTCGGCGCAGATCGCGCCGATCTCCGGCAGCGGGTCGACCGCGGTGGTGGACGTGGTGCCGATGGTGGCCACCACGATCGCCGGCACCACCCCGGCGGCCAGGTCCGCCTCGATGGCCGTCCGCAGCGCCTCCGGGCGCATCGCCTGCGTGGCCGGGTCCACCTCGATCGTCCGTACGCCGTCGGCGCCCAGCCCGGCGATCCGGGCCGCCTTCTCGATCGAGGAGTGCCCCTGCGTGGAGGTGTACGCGCGGTAGCGGCGGTCGACACCGTCGATCCGCCAGCGGCCCTTGCTGGCCCGATGCAGCGCGCCCAGCGTGGCGACCAGCATCGCCGACGAGGCGGAGTCCTGGATCACGCCGCCGCCCCGGCCGGTCGAGCGGAACCCCTCCGGCAGGTCGAGCAGGTCGGCGAGCCAGTCCAGCAGCACCGTCTCCAGCTCGGTGCAGGCCGGGCTGGTCGCCCAGAGCATCCCCTGCACGCCGAGCCCGGAGCTGACCAGGTCACCGAGCACGCTGGGGCCGGAGGTGTTGGCCGGGAAGTAGCCGAAGAAGCCCGGGTGCTGCCAGTGGGTCAGCCGGGGCGTGACGATCCGGTCCAGGTCGGCCAGGACGGCCTCGAGCGGCTCGCCCCGCTCGGTCGGCCCGGCGGGCAGCGCGGCGGCCACCGCGCCCGGCGGGTCCTGTGAGGTCACCGGCCGCTGGCCGAGCGTCGTCCAGTAGTCGGCGATCCAATCCACCACGGCGTGCCCGGCGCGGCGGAATTCCTCCGGGTCCATGTGCTCAGCCATGGTGTGGAGTCGATCAGGTGGGCCGGCCCGGGGGCAAGACCCGGGCGGGCCGACGAAATGGCACCGGGTCGCCAGGCCGCGGAACCCGCAGCGCTGGCGACCCGGTGCACCACACCGCGGCACTCCCGACCCGTCCCGACCGGGAGTGCCGTACCACCACCGGTCATCAACCTACGGGTGCCGCGCGACGGAGGGGTGACGTGGCTATGAAGAGCGTGTTTCAGGCATCCCGACGCAGGCCGCCGGCCACCTGCTCGGCGATCAGCTCGAACGAACGGACCCGGTCCGCCACGTCGTACACCATCGTGGTCAGCATCAGCTCGTCCGCGCCGGTGCGCTCCAGCAGCGCGCCGAGCTGCCGGGCCACCGTCTCCGGCGAGCCGGTCGCCTGGCCCTCCCGGCGCTGGGCCACGAACTCCCGCTCCAGCTCGGTGTACGGGTAGGCCGCCGCCTCCTCCGGCGTCGCCAGGGGCTCCGGCCGTCCCGAGCGCAGCTTCAGAAAGGACAGCCCGGCCGGACCGGCCAGCCACTCCGCCCGCTCGTCGGTCTCCGCGCAGACCGCGTTCACCGCGACCATCACGTACGGCTGCTCAAGCCACTGCGACGGCCGGAAGCTCTGCCGATAGAGCTGCAGCGCGGGCAGCGTGTTCTGCGCGCTGAAGTGGTGCGCGAACGAGAACGGCAGCCCGAGCAGCCCGGCGAGCTGGGCGCTGAACCCGCTCGACCCGAGCAGCCAGATCGCCGGCGACTGGCCCCGGCCCGGGGTGGCGGTGATCGGCCCCGGCTCCGCGCCGCTGAAGTAGTTCATCAGGTCGGCCAGTTCCCGCGGGAAGTGCTCGGCCGACAACCCCTCCATGCTCCGGCGCAGCGCCAGCGCGGTCACCTGGTCGGTGCCCGGCGCCCGGCCGATGCCCAGGTCGATCCGGCCCGGGTGCAGCGCCTCCAGCGTGCCGAACTGCTCCGCCACCACCAGCGGCGCGTGGTTGGGCAGCATCACCCCGCCCGAGCCGAGCCGGATCGTCGACGTGTGCGCCGCCAGGTGGGCGAGCAGCACCGCCGGGGCCGAACTGGCGATCGAGGGCATGTTGTGGTGCTCGGCCACCCAGAACCGCCGGTAGCCCAGCTCCTCAGTACGCCGGGCCAACTCGGTGGTGTGCCGCAGCGCCTCCCCGGCGCTGCCGCGAGCGGCCACCGGAGCAAGATCAAGAACAGACAAGGGTACGTTGATCACGCCCTGGCTCAACCGGCCGAGCACGGCCCTTGTTCCGCAAGGTGCCCTAACCCATACCGCGCGCCTGCTCGAAGATCAGGCTGGTCTGGGTGTGCTGCACCGCCGGATCCACCGCCAGATGGTCCAGCACGAAGTCCCGCAGCGCGTCCCCGGACGCCGCCCGCACGTGCAGCACGTAGTCCTCCGCGCCGGCCACGTGGAACACCGACACCACCCCCGGCAGCCGCACCGACCGGGCCCGGAACGCGTCCACCGCCGCCCGCTCGTGTGCGGCCAGCCGCACCGACACCAGCGCCTGCAACGGCAACCCCACCGCCGCCGGGTCCACCTCCGCGTGGAAGCCGCGGATCGCCCCGCACTCGCGCAGCGCCCGGGTACGCGTCAGGCACGTCGACGGGGCCACCCCGACCCGCTCGGCGAGGGCGTTGTTCGGCAGCCGGCCGTCGGCGGCCAGCTCGGACAGGATCGCGCGGTCGACGTCGTCCAGCGCGGCGAACGGTCGTACATCATTCGGTGCGACGGGCATGCGGGCATCATCCACCGAACCGCCGGGTGACGGAAGCGCAAATTGCAGAATCTTGTTCGATCCTATTGCCCGATCTCGGCCTCATGTTCGACGCTTCCGCCATGACCGCCGTGGACACCAGAGCCGTGCACGCCGGGCGCGACGACCTCGCCGGTCTCGGCGTCCACGTACCGCCCATCGACCTCTCCACCACCAACCCGCTGCCGTCGGTCGCCGACGGCGGCGACGCGTACGAGACCCTCGCCACCGGCGGCACCCTCCCGCCCGGCGGCAGCGCCGTCTACCAGCGGCTCTGGAACCCCACCGTGGCCCGCTTCGAGACCGCCCTCGCCGAACTCGAAGGCACCGCCGAAGCCGTCGCCTTCGCCAGCGGCATGGCCGCCCTCACCGCCACCCTGCTCGCCGCCACCCGCGACGGGCACCGCCACGTCGTCGCCGTCCGCCCCCTCTACGGCGGCACCGACCACGTGCTCGCCACCGGCCTGCTCGGCACCGAGGTCACCTGGGCGCAGCCCCACCAGGTCGCCGCCGCGATCCGCCCCGACACCGCCCTGGTCGTCGTCGAGACCCCGGCCAACCCCACCCTCGACCTCGTCGACATCGCCGCCCTCGCCACCGCCGCCGGCGACGCCCCGCTGCTCGTCGACAACACCGTCGCCACCCCCGTGCTCCAGCAGCCCGCCCGGCACGGCGCCGCCCTCGTGCTGCACAGCGCCACCAAGAGCATCGGCGGCCACGGCGACGTCCTCGCCGGCGTCGTCGCCTGCGACCCCGACTGGGCCGCCCGGCTGCGCCAGGTCCGCGCCGTCACCGGCGCCATCCTGCACCCGCTCGGCGCCTACCTGCTGCACCGCGGCCTGCAGACCCTGCCGCTGCGGGTCCGCGCCCAGCAGGCCGGCGCCGAGAAGCTCGCCGGCTGGCTCGCCGGCCACCCCGCCGTCACGCGCGTGCACCACCCCGCACTCCACGACCCGGCCGGGCTGGTCGGCCGGCAGATGTCCGGCACCGGCAGCCTGCTCGCCTTCGAGGTACGCGGCGGCGCGCCCGCCGCGGCCACCGTCGCCGGCGCCTGCCGCCTGATCACCCACGCCGTGTCGCTCGGCGGCGTCGACACCCTCATCCAGCACCCCGCCTCGCTCACCCACCGGCCGGTCGAGGGCGACGCCAAGCCGTGCGGCGGGCTGCTGCGGCTCTCCGTCGGACTGGAGGACCCGGAGGACCTGCGGGCGGACCTGGAGCGGGCGCTGGCGGCGATCTGACATCTGGCCGTCGTCGCGTCCGTGGTGCTGCTTGGTCTCAGGACTTCGGGCCGACGTGGCGGTCCAGGGCGGCGACCGCGTCCCGCCGGGCGACGGAGAGCGACCACGGCAGGTTCATCCGCCAGGCGATGCCGAGCAGGTCGAGGGCCCACTGACAGAGTTCCATGATGTCGGGCGATCGGTTGGAGAACATGTAGCGCGGATAGACGTACTCCCTGCCGCGGACGGTGACCCGGTTGGCGAAACGGGTTCCGTCGGAGTGGAACAGACCGCGCAGGAAGTGGCCCGCGTGTGGCGTCAGGATGTCCCACTGCCAGGGGGTGAGGACGATGGGGCGTTCGTGCTTCTTGCCCGGCCCGTGTTGTGGAATGAGGCAGGGCCAGTGCCGGGCGGTGCTCTGCACGGCGACGCAGCCGCGTTTCTGGATCCGCTGGACCTTGTTGGCCAGCACGGCGCGCATGGCGGTGTCGCAGGCGTCAATCAGATTGGGCCAGGCGTCGGCGCAGTAGATGCGGAGCACCGGCACCCGGTCGGTCGTGACGAGATGCCCGTCTCCGAGATATAGGCCCAACAGGTAGGCGTAGGCCGCAGGATCGGGCGGATCTTCCTGATCGGGGCGGCAGCGGAAGCAGCGGACGGCGCTGCCGAGCATGGCCGGTTCCGGCCGGTCGACGCACCAGTGCCAGACGGTGGTGTAGGGCAGGGAGAGGGTGCGGGCCACCGAGCGGATGTTGTGGCCTCGAGCCCTCAGAGCCCGGGCACGTGCTCGCATTTCGGGAGGATGCACATCGGCATCATCGAACAGGTGTATGACAAAAGTGCCGGGAGCGGGACTTGAACCCGCACGCCCTTTCGGGCAGATGCTTTTGAGGCATCCGAGTCTGCCGATTCCTCCATCCCGGCGTCACCCCTGCGGAGGGTGTGGCTCACTGTACCCGACTAGGCTCATGCGGGAGCATGGGTGGTGACCGTGCCGAGATGGATGGTGGGAGAGGCTCGTGGCCGAGACGCAGACGGATGGGGAGCGCAGGCGGGTACTGATCGCCGAGGACGAGGCGCTCATCCGGCTGGACCTGGCCGAGATGCTGGTCGAAGAGGGCTACGAGGTGGTCGGCGAGGCCGGTGACGGCGAGACCGCCGTGAAGCTCGCCGAGGAGTTGAAGCCGGATCTGGTCATCCTCGACATCAAGATGCCGATCATGGACGGGCTGGCCGCCGCCGAGCGGATCGCCGGCGCCCGGATCGCCCCGGTGATCATCCTCACCGCGTTCAGCCAGCGCGACCTGGTGGAGCGGGCCCGGGCCGCCGGCGCGATGGCGTACCTGGTCAAGCCGTTCCAGAAGAGCGATCTGGTGCCGGCGGTGGAGATCGCGCTGTCCCGCTACTCGGAGATCGCCGCGCTGGAGGCGGAGGTGGCCGGCCTCACCGACCGGCTGGAGATCCGCAAGACCGTGGAGCGGGCCAAGGGCGCGCTCATGACCACGTACGGGATGACCGAGCCGCAGGCGTTCAAGTGGATCCAGCGCACGGCGATGGACCACCGGATGACCATGAAGGAGGTCGCCGAGCGGATCCTCGCCGAGACCGCCGGCGGTGAGGTGGCCCAGCCGGCCTCCTGACGGCGCCGGTCGGGCGGTGCGCGGCAGCGGCGGCGATCGATAGAATCCGGCCGTGGCGACGCGGCGGCTGGTGGCGGTGCTCGGCGTCGTCGCCGTGCTGCTCGCCGGCTGCGTGCGGGCGAGGGCGCACGTCGAGCCCGGACCGCTCGACCCGCGGTGGCAGCCGCTGACGCTGACGCTGCCGGTGCCGCGGGGCACGCCGGGCCGGTTGGTGCTGCGCGACGTGGTGGCCTGCGCCGGGCGCTGGTTCGTAGTGGGCGGGGTGGCCGACCCGGCGGGGGAGACCCGTCCGGCGGCGTGGGCGAGCGCGGACGGTCTCTTCTGGTCGTCGGTGCCGATCGCGTCGGCGAGCTTCTACGGCGCGCGGCACGTGCTTTACGCGGCGGCCTGTCGGCAGGGTCGGTTGGGGGCGCTGGGCGCGCGGAACGGGGGCGTGCACGGCAATCCGCGCACCGGTACCTGGGTCCAGGATCCCGATGGCGCGCTGCGGGAGGTGGTGGCCCCGTTCGAGTTGTACGGGGGGCCGCGGGCGGTGAGTGTCTCCCGGCTGGTGGCGGGGTCGGGCGGGTGGCTGGTGGTCGGGTCCCGGGCCGACGGGGCGGCGGTGTGGACGTCGCCGGACGGGGAGCGGTTCACGCTGCGCGAGGGTGTCCCGGAGTTGGCCGGCGACGGTCGGGGCCGGACGGTCGGGTTGGACGCGGTGGCCGTACCGGCGGGCTGGCTGGTGGTGGGTGCGGTGCTGCCGCCGCACGCGACCACGGCGTCGCCGCTCGCTTGGACGTCGGTGGACGGTCGGGTCTGGCGGCGGGTGGGGCTGCCGGCGTCGGACGGGCGGAGCCAGGCGCAGCGGGTCGCTTTGGTGCGCGGTGCGGTGGTGGCGGTCGGTCCGGTGCGGGACGGGTTCGGGGTGTGGCGGGCGGCGTCACCCGACGCTGCGGGGTGGCGGAGGGTCGGTGGTTTCGGTGCGGCGGGCCCGGGCGTGTCGGCGGTGCGTGGGTTGGTGTCCGCGCCGGGCGGGGGGCTGCTGGCGGTGATCGGCGACGGGAGTGGTCACGGTCTGTGGTTCTCGGTCGATTCGGGTGGTTCATGGCGGCCGATGGCGTTGCCGGTGGTGGTGCCCGACGGTGGGGACAGTGCGGTGGCGGCGGCGTTCGGTGAAGATCGACTGATGTTGGTCGCCGATGACGGTGTGAGGTCTCGTGCCTGGTGGGCGGCGGTGCCGGTCGCCGACCGGTAGCGGGTGGGATGGCATTGGCTGCTTACCGACGAAACAAAGGCGAGAAACTCTCGTGACCGACGGTTCTTACAGCGATCGCTTCCGATCCGCCACGGCGTGTAACGGTTCGGTCAACCCGCTCTCCTGGGACTTACGCCACAGCGCCACGTGGGATAACGTCCCGGCCCAGACCGGCGACGACGGTCTGGTTCGTTCGCCCCCCGCAAGGGCCAATTGGCAGCGGGTGGTTGGGGCCATGCGACGGAGGAGGGTTCGGGCCTTGAGGCAGAAGCTCGCGCGCGTGATCGGTGGAGCCGCCATGCTGGCGCTCGTCGCCGGCGGCGCCGCCTGCAGCAGCAGCGGCGGTGACGACAGTGCGTCCGGTGGTGACAAGTGTGGCAACAAGATCGCGTTCTTCGGTGCGCTGACGGGTAGCTCGGCGGCGCTCGGCATCAACGAGAACAACGGCGTCAAGCTGGCCGTCGACAAGTACAACAAGGAGAACGCCGACTGCAAGGTCGAGCTCGTCCCGCTCGACTCGCAGGGCAGCCCCGACCAGGCCCCGAGCCTGGCGCAGAAGGCCATCGACGACCCGAAGATCCTCGGCCTTGTCGGCCCGGCCTACTCCGGTGAGTCGGAGGCCGCCGACCCGCTGTTCGCCGAGGCGGGCCTGGTGCACATCACCGCGTCCGCGACCCGGCCCAGCCTGGCGCAGCAGGGCTGGAAGACCTTCTTCCGCGCGGTGGGTAACGACCTCAGCCAGGGCCCCGCGGCCGGTCAGTACATCAAGGACGTGATGAAGGCCGACCGGGTCTACGTGATCGACGACCAGTCGGCGTACGGCGCGGGCTTGGCCGACGAGGTCAAGAAGGTGCTCGGCGCGGCCGTGATCGGCTCGGACAAGGTCCAGGGCGAGGGCAAGCAGACCGAGTTCTCCGGTGTGGTCACCAAGGTCAAGACCGCGAACGTCAAGGCGATCTTCTACGGTGGCTACTACCAGGAGGCCGGCCTGATCCGCAAGCAGCTCACCGCTGCCGGGGTCACCGCTCCGCTGGTCGCCGGCGACGGCGTCAACGACCCGGCCTACATCGCCTCTGCGGGCGCGGCGGCGGCCGAGGGCACCATCCTCACCTGCCCGTGCCAGCCCGCCAGCGAGGCGCGCGGCACCTTCAAGGAGGAGTACAAGGCGCTCAACGGCACCGACCCGGGCACCTACAGCGACACGGCGTACGACGCGGCGAACATCCTGCTGGCCGGCATCAAGGCGGGCAAGACCACCCGCGCGGACCTGCTGGACTTCGTGAAGAACTACAGCGGCGAGGGCGTGGCGGCCAACTACAAGTTCGTCGAGGGTGGCGAGCTGGACCCGGCGCAGGTGAAGGTCTGGGCCTTCAAGGTCCAGGGTGGTCAGGTCGTCCCCGACCAGGAGATCAAGAAGTCCTGACGACGGTCGCTGCTAGAGCGATTGAGTCGTGATCGCGGGTGCGGCCGGGAGCTCGCTCCCGGCCGCACCCCGCTTTTTTCGCCACACCTGATGGAGCGTCCCTCCCTTGAACTTCGACGGACTGTTCTCCAACTTCGGAGAACTCACCACGACCGGCCTGACGCAGGGCGCCATCTACGCCCTGGTCGCGCTCGGCTACACGCTGGTCTACGGCGTGCTGAGACTCATCAACTTCGCCCACTCCGAGGTCTTCATCGCCGGTGCGTTCGCCGCGATCTGGACGTGGAACGGCTTCGGCCTCGACCAGAACTCCCAGGTCAGCGGAGTCGGCTCGATCATGTTCTACCTGCTCGCGGCGGTGATTGTCGCGGCCATCGCCTCGGCGGGCACGGCGACCGTGATCGAGCGGGTGGCGTACCGGCCGCTGCGTAAGCGGAACGCCCCGCCGCTGGCCTTCCTCATCACGGCCATCGGCGCCTCGATCGCGATCTCGGAGGCGTTCGGCGTCTACACCCGTCGGCTTCCGGAGGGCGCGCCCAACCTGGTCAGCACCAAGCCGCTGTTCGAGATCGCCGGTGTGCCGATCGACTCCGTGCAGCTGCTCACCGTCGGCGCCGCGCTGGTGATGATGATCGCGCTGGACCTGTTCATCAACCGCAGCCGGCTCGGCCGCGGCGTCCGGGCGGTGGCCCAGGACGCCAACACCGCCGCGCTGATGGGCGTGAACAAGGACCGCATCATCATGCTGGTCTTCATCGCCGGCGGCACGATGGCCGGCGTGGCCGGTCTGCTCTACGACGTGAAGATCGGCACGCTGACCTACAGCGTCGGCTTCCTGCTGGGCCTCAAGGCGTTCACCGCCGCGGTGCTCGGTGGCATCGGCAACCTGCGCGGCGCGCTGCTCGGCGGCCTGCTGCTGGGTGTGGTGGAGAACTACGCCTCGGGGCTGTTCGGCTCCCAGTGGAAGGACTTCGCGGCGTTCGCCGTGCTGGTGGTGCTGCTGATGTTCCGGCCGACCGGTCTGCTGGGCGAATCGCTGGGGAGGGCACGGGCATGACAACGACCGTTAACCCGCCGAACCCGGAGCAACGGGAAGCGGCGATGGACCGGCTGCGCCACGGCCGCGAGGCGATCGCGGAGCGGTGGCGTAACGCCCCACGCTGGGTGCGCTGGGTGCTGCTCGCCGCGGTCATCGCGTTCTTCTACGCGCTGCCGAACAAGGAGTTCTACCAGTACCTCGGGCCGATCCCGACCCCGGGCGCGAACTTCACCCAGGTGATGTTCACCGTCTCGATCTACGTGCTGATGGCGGTCGGGCTGAACATCGTGGTCGGCTTCGCCGGCCTGCTGGACCTCGGCTACTTCGGCTTCTTCGCCGTCGGCGCGTACACCGTGGCGGTGCTGACCTCGCCGAGCAGCGACATCAAGGCGCTCTGGCCGTGGCTGCTGGTGGTGCCGGTGGCGATCGCGCTGACCATGGTTTCGGGCGTCATGCTCGGCACGCCGACGTTGCGGCTGCGCGGTGACTACCTGGCCCTGGTGACGCTCGGCTTCGCCGAGATGATCCGGATCTCGGCGGTCAGCCTTCCGTTCCTCAAGGGACAGCGGGGCTTCAACCAGATCCCGCACCCGCCGGGCAAGTACGCCGACGGCAAGCCGATCTTCGGCATCCTCGACGCCCGGCCGTACTACTGGCTGGTGCTCACGCTGATCATCCTGGTGGTGATCGGGGTGCGGAACCTCACCCACAGCCGGGTGGGGCGGGCGTGGATCTCCATCCGGGAGGACGAGGACGCGGCCCAGCTGATGGGTGTGCCGACGTTCAAGTTCAAGCTCTGGGCGTTCGCCTCGGGCGCGGCGATCGCCGGCCTGGCCGGCGCGCTCTTCGCCGGCAAGCAGAACTTCGTCAACTCGCAGAACTTCGAGCTGCTGAACTCGATCATCATCCTGGCCGCGGTCATCTTCGGCGGCTCCGGCAACATCTTCGGCGCCATCGTCGGCGGCGGCCTGGTGGCGTACATGATCGAGCGGTTCCGCGGCATCGAGCTGTTCGGCCTGGAGCTCTACGAGTACCGGTTCCTCTTCTTCGGCCTGGTGCTCGTGGTGATGATGATCTTCCGGCCGCAGGGCCTCATCCCGAACCGACGACGGGCGGCGGAGTTCAAGGACCGCCGCAAGGAGGTGATCGTCGGTGAGTGACGTCGAGCAGACGCCGGCCGTCCCGGCGCAGGCCACCGCGCCCGCGGTGGAGACGGCGCCCGCGCGGGAGCCGCTGCTGGAGGTCGACAACGTCACGCTGCGCTTCGGCGGTGTGGTCGCGCTGAACCAGGTGGACTTCACCCTCTACAAGGGCGAGATCCTCGGTCTGATCGGCCCGAACGGCGCCGGCAAGACCACCTGCTTCAACGCGATGACCGGCATCTACCAGCCCACCGAGGGCGAGATCCGGTTCCGCGGCGAGAAGATCAGTGGCAAGAAGCGGCACCGGATCACCAAGATGGGCATGGCGCGGACGTTCCAGAACATCCGCCTCTTCCCCGAGATGACCGCGCTGGAGAACGTCCAGGTCGGTGCCGACGCGCACCACAAGACCAGCGTCGTCTCCGCGCTGCTCCGGCTGCCCCGGCACTGGCGGGAGGAGCGGGAGGGCCGCGAGAAGGCCGAGCGCCTGCTGGAGTTCGTCGGCATCCGCAAACGGATGCACGAGTTCGCCCGCAACCTCTCCTACGGCGAGCAGCGGCGACTGGAGATCGCCCGCGCGCTGGCCACCGATCCGGTGCTGCTCTGCCTGGACGAGCCGGCCGCCGGCTTCAACCCGGCGGAGAAGGAGGAACTGCTCCAGCTCATCCGGCAGATCCGCGACACCGGCGTGACCGTGCTGCTGATCGAGCACGACATGCGCCTGGTGATGGGGGTCACCGACCGGATCGTGGTGCTGGAGTTCGGAAAGAAGATCGCCGAGGGCGTGCCCGCCGAGGTGCGGGACGACCCGAAGGTGATCGCGGCGTACCTGGGGGTGCCGGACGATGCTGCTTGAGATCGACGATGTGAGCCTGCTGTACGGGCGGATCCAGGCGCTGCACGGCATCAGCCTCACCGTGGACGAGGGCGAGATCGTGGCCCTGATCGGCGCCAACGGGGCCGGCAAGTCGACCACGATGCGGGCGATCTCCGGGATCCGGCCGGTGGCCTCCGGGCGGATCCGGTTCAACGGCGAGGACGTCACCAAGCTCCGGGCGGACCTGCGGGTGCGGCGCGGGCTGTGCCAGGCCCCGGAGGGGCGCGGCATCTTCCCGGGCATGACCGTGCTGGAGAACCTGGACATGGGGGCGTACACCCGACGGGACCGGGCGGGCGTCGCGCAGGACCTGAACCGGGTGATGGAGCTCTTCCCCCGGCTAGCGGAGCGGCGCAAGCAGGCCGGGGGTACCCTTTCCGGCGGCGAGCAGCAGATGCTGGCGGTGGGCCGGGCCCTGATGAGCCGGCCGAAGCTGCTGCTGCTCGACGAACCCTCGATGGGTCTCGCGCCGATGTTGATCCAGCAGATCTTCAACATCATCACCGAGATCAACGAGCAGGGCACGACGATCCTGCTGGTGGAGCAGAACGCGCAGCAGGCGTTGGCCCGGGCGCATCGCGCGTACGTGTTGGAGACCGGACGGATCGTCAAGAGCGGCACCGGCGCCGAGCTGCTGCACGACCCGTCGGTCAAAGAGGCATACCTCGGCGTGGCCTGACCGGCGACCCCCACATAAGGAGTACAGCCATGTTCAACCCCTCTGGTGCTCGACGGGCGGCGGTCGGGGCCGCCGGCGCCGCCGTGCTGCTGCTGTCCCTGGCCGCCTGCGGCGAGAAGGAGAATTCCGGCGAGCCCGGTGCCGGCCCCTCGGTGACCGCGGCGGCGGATTCCGCCCTCGCCGCGAAGGTGCCGGACGCGATCAAGGCGGACGGTGTGATCAAGGTGGGCACCGACTCCACCTACGCCCCGGCCGAGTTCCTCGACAACGACGGTAAGACCGTCGTCGGCTTCGACGTGGAGCTGTTCAACGCGGTCGCCCAGAAGCTCGGCCTCAAGGCCGAGTACGAGTCCGCGCCGTTCGACTCGATCCTGCCCGGTGTCGACTCGGGCAAGTACGAGGTCGGCGTCTCGTCGTTCACCATCAACGCCGAGCGCCTCAAGAGCGTCAACATGGTCAGCTACTTCTCCGCCGGCACCCAGTGGGCGACCAAGAAGGGCAACCCGGGCGGCATCGACCCGGAGAACGCCTGCGGCAAGAAGATCGCCGTGCAGACCGGCACCGTGCAGATCGACGACATCACCGCCCGGTCGAAGAAGTGCACCGACGCCGGCAAGCCGGCCATCACCATCGACCAGTACCAGGCGCAGAGCGACGCCACCGCCGCCGTGGTCAGCGGCAAGGACGAGGCCATGCTGGCCGACTCGCCGGTGGGCGCGTACGCGGTGAAGACGAGCAACGGCCAGCTGGAGCTGCTCGGCGACATCTACGAGTCGGCTCCGTACGGCTACGCGGTGAAGAAGGA
Source organism: Micromonospora sp. RTBAU3-60 (assembly GCF_054963695.1). Lineage (NCBI taxonomy): Bacteria > Bacillati > Actinomycetota > Actinomycetes > Micromonosporales > Micromonosporaceae > Micromonospora > Micromonospora sp. RTBAU3-60. The sequence continues at coordinate 14,131 of NZ_JBUEGB010000042.1, forward strand.
CCAGCAGGCCTTCGCCGAGGTGCTCAAGGAGGCCGTCCAGGCGGTCATCACCGACGGCAGCTACAAGACCGCGCTGCAGAAGTGGGGCGTCGAGGGCGGCGCCGTCACCACCGCCGAGCTGAACCCCGCCAGCTGACCATGTCGGTCGAGACGGAAACACCCGAACGGGCACGGCCGGAACCCATCCAGGCCGTGCCCGTGCGGCATCCCGGCCGCTGGGTCGCCGTTCTGGTGATCGGGGTGCTGGTCGCCATGTTCGTCCACCTGCTGGTGACGAACAAGGCGTTCAACTGGTCGTTCATGGTCGACAACATGTTCCGGCCGCCGATCATCGACGGGCTGAAGGGCACCATCGCGCTGACCATCCTCGCCATGGTGATCGGCATCGGCCTGGGCATCGTCATCGCGATCATGCGGCTGTCGACGAACCCGATCCTGCGCGGGGTCTCCTGGGTCTACACCTGGTTCTTCCGGGCGGTGCCCCGGCTGGTGCTGGCGATCCTCTTCGGCAACCTCGGCATCCTCTGGTCCCGGGTGGAGTTCGGGCTGCCGTTCGACCGGCAGATCGGCGCGCTGTTCGGGATCGACAACTTCGAGGCGCGGCTGTTCGGCTTCAGCGCCGTGGACATCCTCACCGGCTTCGTGGCCGGCATGCTCGCCCTCGGCCTGTCCGAGGCCGCGTACATGGCGGAGATCGTCCGGGCCGGCATCCAGTCGGTGGACGAGGGGCAGACCGAGGCGGCGCAGGCGCTCGGGCTGAGCCGGGCGCAGATCCTGCGCCGCATCGTGCTGCCGCAGGCCATGCGGGTGATCATCCCGCCGACCGGCAACGAGACCATCGCGATGCTCAAGGACACCTCGCTGGTCGCCTTCGTGCCGGTCAGCACCGAGCTGTTCTTCCAGCTCAAGGCCGTCGGCAACCGGACCTTCCAGGTCTTCCCGATGTACGTCGCGGCGTGCCTGTGGTACCTGGTGCTGACCAGCGTGCTGCTGGTCGGGCAGTACTACCTGGAGCGGCACTACGGGCGCGGCTTCGGCCGGAGCAGCGACGCGAAGAGCAAGCTGCAGGGCTTCGGTGTCTGGGGCCGCAGCACCGGAGGGGCAGGAGGCGCATGAGCGAGCTGATCGTGCCGGCCCAGGCCGGCGCGCCCGCGGCGGAGTCGGGCCTGATGGTCCGGGCCGAGCAGGTGCACAAGTCGTTCGGGCCCCTCGAGGTGCTCAAGGGCATCGACCTGGAGGTGCGGACCGGGGAGGTGTGCTGCCTGCTCGGGCCCTCCGGCTCCGGCAAGTCGACCTTCCTGCGCTGCATCAACCACCTGGAGAAGATCAACGCCGGCCGGATCTGGGTGGACGGCGACCTGATCGGCTACCGGGAGCGCGGCGGGAAGCTGCACGAGCTGCGGGACAAGGAGGTGGCCGCGCAGCGCCAGGCCGTCGGCATGGTGTTCCAGCGGTTCAACCTGTTCCCGCACATGACCGTGCTGCAGAACGTCGTCGAGGCGCCGGTGCTGCTGCGCCGGGCGAAGAAGGCGGAGGCCCGGGACCGGGCCGCGCAGCTGCTGGACCGGGTCGGGCTGGGGGACAAGCTCGGGGCGTACCCGGGTCAGCTCTCCGGCGGCCAGCAGCAGCGGGTGGCGATCGCCCGGGCGCTGGCGATGCAGCCGAAGCTGATGCTCTTCGACGAGCCGACCAGCGCGCTGGACCCGGAGCTGGTCGGCGAGGTCCTGGACGTGATGAAGAACCTCGCCCGGGACGGCATGACCATGATCGTGGTGACCCACGAGATCGGCTTCGCCCGGGAGGTCGGCGACTCGCTGGTCTTCATGGACGGCGGCGTGGTCGTCGAGCAGGGCAACCCGCGCGAGGTGATCGCCGCGCCGAAGCACGAGCGGACCAAGGCGTTCCTGGCCAAGGTCCTCTGACCGGTCGGGTCCGGTGCGGTACGTGTCGCACCGGACCCGACAGACCGGACACCACCACCGATGTCCGGCGGATCGCGGCCGTTCACGCCGCGCCGCGGGTCGGGCTTGTCGGCGGTACGGACTAGAGTCGCTGCCGTGACAGCTACGACGCCGCGCCTGCTCCTCGTCGACGGACACTCCCTGGCATACCGGGCCTTCTTCGCCCTGCCGGTGGAGAACTTCTCCACCACCACGGGGCAGCCGACCAACGCCGTCTACGGCTTCACCTCGATGCTGATCAACGTGCTCCGCGATGAGCAGCCCACCCACATCGTGGTCGCCTTCGACGTCTCCCGCCGCTCCTTCCGCACTGAGAAATACGCCGAGTACAAGGCCGGCCGCAGCGAGACCCCGACCGACTTCAAGGGCCAGGTCAGCCTGGTCAAGGAGGTGCTGGCGGCGCTGCGCGTCCCGGTGGTGGAGAAGGAGGGCTACGAGGCGGACGACGTCATCGCCACCCTCGCCTGCCAGGCCCGCGACCAGGGCATGGAGGTGCTGATCACCACCGGTGACCGGGATGCGTTCCAGCTGGTCGGCGACCGCATCACGGTGCTCTACCCGCGTAAGGGCGTCTCCGACCTGGCCCGGATGGACCCGGCTGCGGTCGAGGCGAAGTACGGCGTCGGCCCGGACCGCTACCGCGACCTGGCCGCCCTGGTCGGCGAGACCAGCGACAACCTGCCCGGCATCCCCGGGGTCGGCCCGAAGACCGCGGCCAAGTGGATCAACACGTACGGCGGGGTCGAGGGCGTGGTGGCCCGGGCCGACGAGATCAAGGGCAAGGCCGGCGACAGCCTGCGCGAGCGGCTCGCCGACGTGATCCGCAACTACGAGATCAACTGCCTGGTCTCCGACCTGGAGTTGCCGGTGCGCCCGGAGGACGCCCGCTGGCAGGGCTGGGACCGGGAGGCCGTGCACCAGGTCTTCGACACCCTCCAGTTCCGCATCCTGCGCGACCGCTTGTATCAGTACCTGGAGGCCGTCGAGCCGGAGGCCGAGGCGGGCTTCGAGCTCGCCGGGCAGGTGCTCACCGAGCCGGGCGGCCTCGCCGGCTGGCTGGAGACGCACGCCCCGGCCGGCACGCCGGTGGGCGTGGCGGTCAAGCTCGACACCGGCCCCAACCGTCGGCACACCGCCTCGGTGACCGGGATGGCCCTGGCCACCGCCGGCGGCGCCGCGGCCTGGTTCGACCCGGCCGCCGTCGACCCGGCCGACGAGGCGGCCCTCGCGGGCTGGCTGGCCGACGGCACCCGCCCCAAGGTGCTGCACGACAGCAAGCCGGCGGTGCTGGCCTTCGCCGCGCACGGCTGGGACCTGCAGGGCATCTCCCGGGACACCCAGATCGCCGCCTACCTGGCCCGCCCCGACCAGCGGTCCTACGACCTGACCGACCTGGCGCTGCGCTACCTGCACCGCGAGCTGCGGGTCGACGCGCCGGAGACCGGCCAGCTCACCCTGGAGGGGCTGGGCAACGACGGCGAGGCCGAGCAGAACCTCATGCTCCAGGCCCGGGCCACCCTCGACCTGGCCGACGCGATCGACGCCGAGCTGTCCCGCGACGGCGAGCAGTCGGCCCGGCTGATGGCCGGCGTGGAGCTGCCGCTCATGCGGGTGCTCGCCACCATGGAGCGCACCGGCATCGCCGCCGACACCGAATACCTGTCCGAGCTGGAGGCGCACTTCGCCGCCGAGGTGAAGGCCGCGGCGCAGGGCGCGTACGCGGAGATCGGGCGGGAGTTCAACCTGGGCTCGCCCAAGCAGCTCCAGGAGATCCTCTTCGGTGAGCTGGGCCTGCCCAAGACCAAGAAGATCAAGACCGGCTACACCACCGACGCCGACGCCCTGCAGTGGCTCTACGCCCAGCAGCCGCACCCGGTGCTGGCGCACCTGCTGCGCCACCGGGACGTGGCCAAGCTCAAGTCGACCGTCGACGGGCTGCTCAAGTCGGTCTCCGACGACGGCCGCATCCACACCACGTTCAACCAGACCGTGGCGGCCACCGGCCGGCTCTCCTCGACCGAGCCCAACCTGCAGAACATCCCGATCCGCACGGAGGAGGGGCGGCGGATCCGCCGGGCCTTCGTCGTCGGCGCCGGCTACGACTGCCTGCTCACCGCCGACTACAGCCAGATCGAGATGCGGATCATGGCGCACCTGTCGTCGGACGACGCACTGATCGAGGCGTTCAACTCCGGGCACGACTTCCACGCGGCCACCGCGTCCTCGGTCTTCGGCGTCCCGGTGGATCAGGTCACCGCCGACCAGCGGCGCAAGATCAAGGCGATGAACTACGGCCTGGCGTACGGGCTGAGCGCGTTCGGCCTCTCCCAGCAGCTCGGGATCACCGCCGAGGAGGCGCGCGGGCTGATGGAGAACTACTTCGCCGGCTTCGGCGGGGTGCGCGACTACCTGCACGAGGTGGTGGCCCGGGCCCGGCAGGACGGCTACACCTCCACCATCCTGGGCCGCCGCCGCTACCTGCCCGACCTGGTCAGCGACAACCGGCAGCGCCGGGAGATGGCCGAGCGGATGGCGCTCAACGCCCCGATCCAGGGCTCGGCGGCCGACATCATCAAGGTCGCCATGCTGCACGTCGACACCGCGCTGCGCGCGGCCGGGCTGCGCTCCCGGATGCTGCTGCAGGTGCACGACGAGCTGGTCTTCGAGGTCGCCCCCGGCGAACGGGAGACCCTGGAGGCCCTGGTCCGCAAGGAGATGGGGGAGGCGTACCCGCTGTCGGTGCCGCTGGAGGTCTCGGTCGGCGAGGGCCGCGACTGGAACAGCGCCGACCACTGACCCCGGCCGTCCCGCCCCGGTCCGGCCGGGTGTGGACACTGCGGTTGATCATGAGGTTGGCGGTGGTCGAGGCAGGTCCGGTTGCCGGTCCACCCGTCGCGGCGCCGGCCGGTCGGGCGCGGCCCGGCGAAGGCGGAGCCACGTTGATCGACTCCGCCTCGCCGATGCGGCGGCATTGACCAGGTCCGGACACCGCGACATCGCCGATCCGGCGGCACCCGGCGGCTCAGGCGACCACCGCATGAGCGGGTTCGTGGCGAGCCGCCGGCCCGGCCTCGTCCAGCTCGGCGGGCGGGCCGCGCCCGCGGCTCGGGTGCGGTCGGTCAGCGTCCCGGGCCCCGGCGCGCCTTCGGTGGGGCGCCGTGGCGCTGCAGGGCCTTCCGGGACGGGCCGCCCGGCGGCGGAAGCGGGGCCTTGACCGGGTCGTGCCCCCAGTTCATCAGGGAATAGCGCCACCGGGTCGCGCGGACGTCGCCGCTCGGTCGCTGCGCCATGTGCCGCCGGACGTACCCGACGACCTTGCGCATGTGCTTGTAGTCGGCCTCGGAGAGTTCGGCGCGCTTGCGGCGCAGCAGCTCGATGATCTTCCGGCCGGACTCGTGGCCGACCGACTCGCCGCCCCGGCTGCCCTTCTTCCGCCAGCCGACGTGCTTCGACTCGTCCGTCTCCAGCCACTTCTGGAGCTCACCGGGCTTCATGTTCACCGCCTCGGTGAACTCCCGGTAGGTGTCTCGGCCCCCGTCACTTCGGCTCATGGCGCAGCGCCTCTGGTCGGTGCGCGACGTCCCGACCCGAGTGGTCGTTGCGGATCCGGTACTGCGGGTCCTCCGGCGAGGCGTTCACGGTGTGCCCCCGGACGTGCGTCCGGTCCACCAGCTTCTCCTTGACCACGCCGTACGCCCGGCCGCTGTGGCTGGCCCAGGAGACGTGGTCGCCTTCGCGGAACTCCTTCTCGGCCATGCCCTTCGGGTACCCGGGGCCGCCCGGCGGAAACGACGACTACCCGCTGGCCGGCTTCTCCGCGACGAAGATCGCGGTGCCGGGGAAGAGCCGGCCGCGCAGCGGGCTCCACTGCCCCCAGATCCCCTCGTGCCCCTCCGGCCACTCCGGCTCCACCAGGTCCAGCAGGCGGAACCCGGCCCCCACCAGTTCCCGGATCCGGTCGCCGAGGGTGCGGTGCTGCTCGACGTACGTGGCCATCCCGTGCTCGTCCTGCTCGACGTACGGGGAGCGGTCGAAGTACGAGTGCACGGCGGCCAGCCCGCCCGGACCCGGGTCGTCGAGGAAGATCCACCGCATCGGGTGGGTGACCGAGAAGACCCACCGGCCGCCGGGGCGCAGCACCCGGGACACCTCCCGCATCACCGCCGCCGAGTCCGCCACGAACGGGATCGCGCCGAACGCCGTGCAGACCGTGTCGAAGGCGGCGTCGGCGAACGGCAGGGCGAGCGCGTCGGCCTGCACCAGCGGTACGCGTACTCCGGTGCGGGCGGCGGCCTGCGCGGCGTGCCGCAACATGCCCGCGGACAAATCCAGGGCGACCGGCCGGGCCCCCTGGGTCGCCAGCCAGCGGGCGGCGGCCGCGGCCCCGCAGCCGAGTTCCAGGATCCGCCGGCCGGCCACCTCGCCGAGCAGCCGGGCGTCGGCCTCGCGCAGCCCCTCGGGGCACCAGACGAAGTCCACGTCGCCCAGGAACGCGCCGTGCTCGGCCTGGTAGTCGTCGGCGTCGGCGTCCCACCAGCCCCGGTTGGCCCGGCGCGCCTCGGCGGCGCCCACCCGGCGCCGGGTCACCCTGTCCTCGTCCACCCGCTCACGCTAGCTTCCACCCGACTGGCCGCCGGCCGCGGTGGGTCGGGTGGGGCCGATGTGACGGACGAGACAGCTGGAGCACCTTACCGCGCGAAATCTCCGCTTTCGCAGCTGACGAGGTCGTGAGGACCCGGGAGGGCTTGCACGCTGTGGTAATGCAGCGGGTAGGCTAGAGGATGCGCTCGCGGATCGTGTGCCTCGGCAGGGAGCAGGTGCGCGGTCACCGGAGCCACTAATGATCTTCTGACGGCGATCGTTCGGTGTGCCCGGCGACGGATCCGCTGGCGCGGACTGAGTCACCGCGACGCCACGCCTGCTGTGACACCCATCCGACCGGAGCAACCGCCCACATGACGAGCAGCATCGAGGCCACCTCGAGCGCCAACAAGGTCACCGTCGACGACCTCGGTTCCGAGGAGGCTTTCCTCGCCGCGATCGACGAGACCATCAAGTACTTCAACGACGGCGACATTGTCGAAGGCACCGTCGTCAAGGTCGATCGGGACGAGGTCCTGCTCGACATCGGCTACAAGACCGAGGGCGTGATCCCCTCTCGGGAGCTGTCGATCAAGCACGACGTGGACCCGGCCGAGGTGGTTTCGGTCGGTGACCACATCGAGGCCCTCGTCCTCCAGAAGGAGGACAAGGAGGGTCGCCTGATCCTCTCCAAGAAGCGGGCGCAGTACGAGCGGGCCTGGGGCACGATCGAGAAGATCAAGGACGAGGACGGCGTCGTCCGCGGCTCGGTCATCGAGGTCGTCAAGGGTGGTCTCATCCTCGACATCGGCCTGCGCGGCTTCCTGCCCGCCTCGCTTGTCGAGATGCGGCGGGTGCGTGACCTGCAGCCGTACGTCGGTCGCGAGCTCGAGGCCAAGATCATCGAGCTGGACAAGAACCGCAACAACGTGGTCCTGTCCCGCCGGGCCTGGCTGGAGCAGACGCAGTCCGAGGTGCGCACCGAGTTCCTCAACAAGCTGCAGAAGGGCCAGGTCCGCAAGGGCGTCGTCTCCTCGATCGTCAACTTCGGCGCGTTCGTCGACCTGGGCGGCGTGGACGGCCTGGTGCACGTCTCCGAGCTCTCCTGGAAGCACATCGACCACCCGTCCGAGGTCGTCGAGGTGGGCCAGGAGGTCGAGGTCGAGGTCCTGGACGTCGACCTGGACCGCGAGCGGGTCTCGCTGTCGCTGAAGGCGACCCAGGAGGACCCGTGGCGTCAGTTCGCCCGCACCCACGCGATCCAGCAGATCGTGCCGGGTAAGGTCACCAAGCTGGTGCCGTTCGGCGCGTTCGTCCGGGTGGACGACGGCATCGAGGGCCTGGTCCACATCTCCGAGCTGGCCGAGCGCCACGTGGAGATCCCGGAGCAGGTCGTGCAGGTCGGCTCCGAGGTCATGGTCAAGGTCATCGACATCGACCTGGAGCGTCGCCGGATCTCGCTGTCGCTCAAGCAGGCCAACGAGGGCTTCGTCGAGGGCGAGGAGCACTTCGACCCGACCCTCTACGGCATGGCCGCGACCTACGACGAGCAGGGCAACTACATCTACCCGGAGGGCTTCGACCCGGAGACGGGCGAGTGGCTCGAGGGCTACGACAAGCAGCGCGAGACCTGGGAGAACCAGTACGCCGAGGCGCGCCAGCGCTGGGAGGCCCACACCAAGCAGGTGCAGACCTCCCGGGCCGCCGACGCTGAGGCCGCCGCTCACCCGGCTCCGGCCGCTGGTGCCACCACCACGACCGCGGCCCCGAGCCGGCAGGCCGAGGAGCCGTCCGGCACCCTGGCCACCGACGAGGCGCTCGCCGCGCTGCGGGAGAAGCTCGCCGGCGGCAAGTGATCCTGCGACGACTCCAGCTCGGCGCGTCTGAACGCCGCGCTTGAGCCGTCACTGACGACGGGCCCCGTCCCCGCGATCCGGTCTCACCGGGCCGCCGGGGGCGGGGCCCTCGCGTATCTCTACCCGGCCCGTCGTACGCCGGACCGCCGGGCGCGCTCGGTCGAGTCGGTGTGCGGCAGGTGGTGTTGTTACGGCCACCGGACACCCCGACCTGCGCCGACTGGCTCCGGCGGGCGCGGGCGGACGGGCGTCGGGGCGTTCCGCGCCGATCGCGCGGCCCTGAGCGGTTTGGCGCCGGCCGGATGATCGGGTTGACTGGGCGGGTGCTGATGGTGGGGTTGACCGGCGGTATCGGGTCCGGCAAGAGCGCGGTGGCCAGCCGGCTGGCCGCACTCGGCGCAGTGATCATCGACTCGGACCGCGTCGCCCGCGAGGTGGTCGCCCCAGGCAGCGAGGGGCTGGCCGAGATCGTGGCCGCCTTCTCCGACCGGGTGCTCGACGCGCGCGGCGCGCTCGACCGGGCGGCGCTGGGCGCCGTCGTCTTCGCCGACGAGGCGGCCCGTCGCCGGCTGGAGGCGATCATCCACCCCCGGGTCCGGGCGCGTACCGCCGAGCTGGCCGCCGCCGCGGCCCCGGACGCGATCGTGGTCAACGACGTACCGCTGCTGGTGGAGGTGGGGCTCGCGCCGACGTACCACCTGGTGGTCGTGGTGCAGACGGCGGTGGCCACCCGGCTGGCGCGGCTGGCGCGCGACCGGGGCATGGACCGCGCCGAGGCCGAGCGGCGGATCGCCGCGCAGGCCGACGACGCCCGCCGGCAGGCGGCGGCCGACGTGCTGCTGACCAACGACGGCCCGCTGGACGAGCTGCACGCGGCGGTGGACGCGCTCTGGCGCGACCGCCTGGTGCCCTACGAGCGCAACGTCCGCGAGCGCCGCGCGGTCCGCCCGGAGCAGGTGGTGCTCACCGACCCCGACCCGTCCTGGCCCCAGCAGTACGCCCGGTTGGCCGCCCGGATCCGGCGCGCGGTCGGGACCGACGTGCGGGTGGACCACATCGGCTCCACGGCGGTGCCCGGGCTGGCCGCGAAGAACGTCATCGACATCCAGCTCACCGTCTCGTCGCTGGCGGAGGCGGACGGGCCGCTGGCCGAGCGGCTCGCCGACGCCGGATTCCCCCGGCTGCCCGGCGACTGGTGGGACAACCCCCGCCCACCGGGCAGCGCCCACTGGGAGAAGCGGCTGCACGGCAGCGCCGACCCGGGCCGCCCGGTCTACCTGCACCTGCGGGTGGACGGCTCGCCCGGCTGGCGGTACGCGCTGCTGATGCGGGACCATCTGCGCGCCGACCCGGGCCAGCGGGCCGCGTATCTGCAGCTGAAGCGGGAGCTGGCCGCGTCCGCCCCGGACAGCGCCACCTACGGGACGCTGAAGGATCCCTGGTTCGACGAGGAGCACCTGTGGGCCGAGGAGTGGGCCGCGCAGACCGGCTGGCGGCCCTGACCGGGCTCAGCGTGTGGTCGGTGGGGATGCGGCCGTGGGCAGCGCCGGCACCGGACCCGGGGTGAGGTCGAGCTGGGCCCAGACGCCGCGCCCGGTCCGCAGCTCCAACCGGCGCGGCAGCCCGCTCCGGTCGATCCACCAGCGCAGCGCCGTGGCGCCGGAGCGTACCTCGATGACGTCCACCGCGTGGTCGGCCAGCCGGTCGTCGCGCACCCGGATCGTCGTCTCGGCCGGCCCGGGGTCGCCGGCCCGCAGCGCCGCGTCCAGCAGCCGGTCCAGGTCGTCGCCCGGCGGCCGGTCGGTCGGCCAGGTCACCCCGGTCGGTGGCGGCAGTGGTGGCGCGGCCAGGGCCCCGGCCGACCTGCCGTCGCCGGGGACCTCCACCCGGGCCGCCCGCCCGGACCGCCACCGCAGCAGGGTCCGGCGCCCCGGGGCGCCGGCCTCGACCACCGCCAGGTACGCGGCGGACTGCGCCCAGCTCAGCCAGCCGGCGGCGCGCAGGTTGGCGGTCGGGCCGAGCGGTGCGGTCAGGGTCACCGTGGCGCCTCCGCTCGCCCGCAGCCGGGTGGGTAGTCGGGCCAGCCGGTCGGCCTCACCGTCGGCGAGCGCGCGGGGCAGGCCCGGGCGGCCGCCGAGCGCGTCCACCGGGCGGAGCGTGGGGCGGTCGCTGCGCACCAGCTCGACGGTGACCGGGGTGCCGTCCGGGAGCGGCCCCTCCAGCCGGTGCAACCGCGCGTCCCGGTCCAGCCAGAGGCGGGGCCGCCAGCTCGATCCGGCGCTGTCCGCCGGTCCGCCGGCCGGTCCGGTGTCCCCGGTCGGGGCGGTGGGGCCGGCGGTGCTCGGTCCGGTGCTGCTCGGGATGGTGGTGCTCGGGCTCGGGGCCGCCGGCAGGGGTGCCTGGATGATGTCGACGGGGATGCTCTCGGCGGTTTCCTGACCCAGCCAGCGGGCCTCGGTGGGCGTGGGGTCGGTCCGGTTCGTGCTCAGCCCGAGGAGCAGGTCCCGGACGGCGGCCACGGCACGCGCGGCGGAGGGCTCCCGCAGCCGCCAGCGGTCGGCCGGGGGCACCAGCGGGGGCGGGGTCGGGCTGGGTGCCGCGGCGGGGTCGGGTCGGACCAGCAGCGCCGACCGGGTGGCCTGGAGGAGTCCGCGTTCGGGGCCGGCGCCCGGGCCGCCGATCGCCAGGTAGACCAGCGGCCGGGCCCAGTCGACCCAGCCGACGAACTCGGTGCGCCCGTCGCCCGTCCCGACCGAGCCCCGGACGCCGGCACGGACGTCGCGCTGGTTGGTGACCCGCATCGCGGCCAGCAGCTCGGCCTCCGGCGTGGTGAGCGGCCGGGTGGGATCGGCCGGCTCCGGCGACCAGCTCAGCAGCCCGGCGACCAGCGCCGCCGCCGAGGCCGCCGCGGTGACCCCGAGCGCGACCAGCAGGGCCCGGCGCCGGGTCGGCTGCTCCGGCGGGTCGCCGGTGCCGCCCGGGTCGGGGTCGGCCGGCGTTCCGGCCCGGGTGGCCGGCGGTGGAGTCGTGGCGGCTGCCGGGTCGGCCCGCCGACGGCCCAGCAGGGCCAGGAGTCGGCCACCGGGGGCCGAGCGGGCGCGGCGGTGGCGGCGGCCCGGCTCGCGTGGCACGGCTGTCGGGGCCGAGCCCTCGTCCGGGCGGGGGCCGGACGGCTCGGCGCCGGTGTCGGGCGCGGGGGTGACGCGGCGTCCGGCGCGGCGTCGCGTCCGGCCGGCGCGTGGGATCGGAAGGTCCCCGGGCGATGTCCCAGGGCTGGGCCGCGTAGGCGGGTGTGGGGGTGGTGCGCCGGATCCGGGCGGGTCGGCGGTGGGTGGAGTCGATGCGCCGGGTCCGGGCCGATCGGCGGTGTGGGCGGGCGGTGTGCGGGGATCGGGCCGGCCGACCCTGCGCGGCGCCGGTGTGCCGGGATCGGGGTGGTCGGCCGGGCGTGGACGCGCCGTGCCGGGGCCGGGTTGGTTGGTCGTGGGTGGGGTCGGTGTGTCGGCGTCAGCCTGGTCGGCCGCGCATCGGGGTGGCGTGCCTGGTCCGGGCCGGTCGGTCGGGTGCGGGGCCGGCGTGTCGGCCGCGCCCCGGGCCCGGGTGCCGGAGGCCGGCTCGCCGGCACCGCCGGGGGCCCGCTCGTCCGGGCCGCCGGTGGGCGGGTGGTGGTGGGTGTCGTCGGCGGGGGACGGGCGGACGTCGGGCGACGGAGCGGGCCGGGACGGGCGGCCGGGGGAGGTCTCCACGAGTGGAGAACGCGGCTGTCGGGATCCGGTGACGAGTAGGGGCGCTCGCGGCGGCCGGTCAGCGCCTCCAGCGCGACCACGCGGGCGCGCACGCCGGTCGTCCCGGGTGCTGCGATCCCCGGTGCCGGGGGCGGCCGCGCCCTGAGGGGCGGTCGCCGGCCCGGTCGGCCGCCGCGAGCGGCCTACGGTACGAGGGTAGTCCGGTGAGATGGAGCACACAATGGGAATATCGAAGCCGATCAGGGACGGTCCGTGGTCGGCCCGAAGTGTCGGACCTCGGGCGTACCGTGGACGTCATGGCGCTCGACATTCCCCGGCTCGACGGCCGCTTCCAGGTCGTGAGCGAGTTCCAGCCGGCTGGCGACCAGCCCGCAGCCATCGACGAGCTTGAGCGTCGCGTACGGGGCGGCGACCGTAACACGGTGCTGCTCGGCGCGACCGGCACCGGCAAGAGCGCCACCACGGCGTGGCTGGTCGAGCGGCTGCAGCGGCCGACCCTGGTGCTCGCCCCCAACAAGACCCTCGCCGCCCAGCTCGCCAAGGAGTTCAGCGAGCTGCTCCCGCACAACGCGGTGGAATACTTCGTCTCCTACTACGACTACTACCAGCCCGAGGCGTACATCCCGCAGACCGACACCTACATCGAGAAGGACTCCTCGATCAACGAGGAGGTCGAGCGGCTGCGGCACTCGGCGACCATGTCGCTGCTCACTCGCCGCGACGTCATCGTGGTGGCGACCGTGTCGGCGATCTACGGCCTGGGCACCCCGGAGGAATACCTGGACCGGGCGGTGCGGGTGGCCGTCGGCCAGGAGCTCGACCGGGACCAGCTGCTGCGCCGGCTGGTCGACATCCAGTACACCCGCAACGACATGGCGTTCCAGCGCGGCACCTTCCGGGTCCGCGGCGACACACTGGAGATCATCCCCGCGTACGAGGAACTGGCCGTCCGGATCGAGCTCTTCGGTGACGAGATCGAGAAGCTGTACTACCTCAACCCGCTCACCGGGGACGTGGTCCGCGAGGTCGACCAGCTGATGATCTTCCCGGCCACGCACTACGCGGCCGGGCCGGAGCGGATGGAGCGGGCGATCCGCGACATCGAGACCGAGCTGGGCGAGCGGCTGGCCGAGCTGGAGCGGCAGGGCAAGCTGCTGGAGGCGCAGCGGCTGCGGATGCGCACCACCTACGACATCGAGATGATGCGGCAGGTCGGCTTCTGCTCCGGCATCGAGAACTACTCCATGCACATCGACGGCCGGTTGCCCGGCAGCCCGCCGCACTGCCTGCTCGACTACTTCCCCGACGACTTCCTCACCGTGGTGGACGAGTCGCACGTGACCATCCCGCAGATCGGCGGCATGTACGAGGGCGACGCCTCCCGCAAGCGGATGCTGATCGACCACGGCTTCCGGCTGCCCAGCGCGGCCGACAACCGGCCGCTGCGCTTCGACGAGTTCCTGGAGCGGGTCGGCCAGATGGTCTTCCTCTCCGCCACCCCAGGCCCGTGGGAGCTGGAGCAGGCCCAGGGCGAGTTCGTCGAGCAGGTGATCCGCCCGACCGGCCTGATCGACCCGGAGGTCGTGGTGAAGCCCACCAAGGGGCAGATCGACGACCTGATGCACGAGATCAAGCTGCGGACCGAGCGGGACGAGCGGGTCCTGGTCACCACCCTGACCAAGAAGATGGCCGAGGACCTGTCGGACTACCTGCTGGAGAACGGCATCCGGGTGCGCTACCTGCACTCGGAGGTCGACACGCTGCGCCGGGTGGAGCTGCTGCGCGAGCTGCGCAAGGGCGAGTACGACGTGCTGGTCGGCATCAACCTGCTCCGGGAGGGTCTCGACCTGCCGGAGGTCTCCCTGGTGGCCATCCTGGACGCCGACAAGGAGGGCTTCCTGCGCAGCGGCCGGTCGCTCATCCAGACCATCGGTCGGGCGGCCCGTAACGTGTCCGGCCAAGTCCACATGTACGCCGACAAGATCACCCCGTCGATGGCGGACGCGATCGAGGAGACCAACCGGCGCCGGGCCAAGCAGATCGCGCACAACGAGGCGCACGGGATCAGCCCCGAGCCGTTGCGCAAGAAGATCCACGACATCCTCGACGACATCTACCGCGAGGCGGAGGACACCGAGAACACCCGGGTCGGCGGCGCGGTCCGGCAGCTGTCCCGCGGCAAGGCCCCGGTCAAGGAGACCCGCAGCCGTGGCCGGGGCGGTGCCGCCACCCCGTCCCGGGAGGGCATGGCCCGGGCCGACCTGGCCAACCTCATCCAGGAGCTCAACGACCAGATGCTCGCCGCCGCGCGGGAGCTGCAGTTCGAGCTCGCGGCCCGGATCCGCGACGAGGTGGCCGACCTCAAGAAGGAACTCCGCGGGATGGACGCGGCCGGGGTGAAGTGAGCGGCCGGGGCCAGCGGTGGCCGGTGTGCTGACCGAGACGGTCGTCGGCCTGCCCGACCCCCGGCTGCGCCCGTACGTGGACCGCTACCTCGGCTACCGCGAGCAGGCGGCCCGGCCCCTGGTGCGCCGCGAGGTCGCCGGCGCCTTCGTCGTGCTGATCCTCGGCTGGGGCGCCCCGCTCGACGTCACCGATCCGCGGGCCGCCGAGCGGGGCGCGTACGGGGTGAACGCGTTCCTGGCGGGGCCGTTCGACGCGTACTGCACGACGCGCACGGTCGGGGAGGGCGCCGGGGTCCAGGTGCTGCTGACGCCGCCGGCCGCGCGCCGGGTGCTGGGGCTGCCGCTGGGCGAGGTGACCAACCGGGTGGTGCCCGCCGAGCGGCTCGCCGGCTGGCTGGCCCGGCTCCGCGATGAGCTGGCCGACCTCCGCGACTGGGCGGCACGGTTCGCCCGGCTCGACGCGGCCCTCGCCGCGCGGCTGGCCACGACCGGGCCGGTCGACCCGCGGCTGCTGCGGGCCTGGCGGCTGCTCGACGACAGCGGCGGCGGGGCCGCCGTGGGGGTCTTGGCCCGGGAGGTGGGCTGGAGCCGCCGGCACCTGGCGGTCCGGTTCCGGCGGGAGTTCGGGCTGCCGCCGAAGACCGTCGCCCGGCTGGTGCGCTTCCAGCGGGCCTACGCGACGCTGGGCCGCGGGCTGACCGGGCCGCCGGGGGACGGCGCGGCGCCGACCGCCGGCACCGAGCCGCCGCCGGGCGGGGCCGGCGGGCCGGGGTGGGCGGAGCTGGCGGCCCGCTTCGGCTACTTCGACCAGTCGCATCTGATCCGCGAGTTCCGGGAGTTCGCCGGGGACACACCCGGGGCGTTGGCTGGCCCGAGGTCACATTCGTCCAATCCCGGCTGACCGGCCCGCCGGCAGACTCGGCGCATGCGAAGCATCTACCCGGTCCTCCGGTACGCCGACGCCCACGCCGCGATCGACTTCCTCCGGTCCGCCTTCGACTTCACCGTGCACGAGGTGCACGAGGGGCCGGACGGGACGGTGCAGCACGCCCAGCTCGGCTACGGTGACGGACTCGTCATGCTGGGCAGCGGGTCAGCGCCGGCGTCCCGGCCGGCCGACGACGACTACCGCGTCTACGTGGCCGTGACCGACGTCGACGCGCACCACGAGCGGGCCCGGGCGGCGGGCGCGGAGATCGTCCGGCCGCCCTTCGACACCGACTACGGCTCCCGCGACTACGTGGCCCGGGACCTGGCCGGGCTGGTCTGGTCGTTCGGCACGTACCGGCCCTGATCCGGCGCCCGCTCCGCCCGGCGCCGGAGGCCCGATTGCGGTGCGCAATTGAGGTATTGCCCTGAGTGACGGCAGTGCGTACCCTCCCACGGTGGGAGGCCACATGCCGCTGTCAGCAAGTCCGGTCGTCCGGCGGGTGCGTCTCGGCGCGGAGCTGCGCCGGCTGCGCCGCCGGGAGTCGCTCACCCTGGAGCAGGTCTGCGTCCGGCTCGGCTGGGCGTCCACGTCGAAGCTGTCCCGCATCGAGCTGGGCCAGAGCCGGCCGGACCTGGCCGACGTGCTCGACCTGCTCGACGCCTACGAGGTGCCCGCCGAGCAGCGCAACGAGCTGATCGTCATCGCCCGGGACGCCGCCACCGGCCGGGGCCTGTCCAAGGCGTTGGGCGAGATGGGCGAGCGGCAGCGGGCGTATGCGGAGCTGGAGGCGGGCGCCGCCCGCATCGTGGAATACCAGCCCGCCCTCGTGCCCGGGCTGTTGCAGACCCCCGCCTACGCCCGCCTGCGGGTGAGCGCCGGGGTGCTGCTGGGCGACGAGGTGGACGTGGACGCCGACGTACGGGGCCGGACGGTGCGCCAGGAGGTGCTGCGCCGCCCGGACCCGCCGCGCTACACGGCGCTGATCGACGAGCGGGTCTGCGAGCCGGGCGGCGTCCCAGCCGACGTCTGGCGGGACCAGTTGCGGCATCTCGTCGCGCTCGCCGAGCGGCCGCACATCACCATCCGGGTGGTGCCCCGCGACGCCGACCCGGGCGGGGGTGTCCAACCGCTGACCGGCTTCTCCTACTACGCGTACCCGGATCCGGCCGACCCCCGGACGGTGCTGGTGGAGACCCTCACCACCGACCTGCGGCTGGTCGCCGAGGCGGACATCGTCCGCTACGAGCGGCTGGTCGACCGGCTGCTGGCGGCGGCGCTGCCCGCCGAGGAGACGGTGGAGTTGCTGGCCCGCCGGCTCGGCCCGGCGCACGTGCCCCGGCCCCGCGAATCCCGCGAATCCCGCGACGCCCCGGTCCCCGAGCCGCTCTGACCCCACCCGACCGCACCAGGAACCTGCCGCGCCGCCACCGGGCCCGGCGCCCCCGATGCCCGTCGGGACCGGTGGCCGGCGCGTCGCCCGCAGGCTATGCGAGGGGTACGACAGGTCAGGCCGGCACGTCCACGAAGTGCTCGACCAGCGGTGGGTTGGCGAAGTGTGGGCCGATCAGGGCCCGCCACTGCGGGAACCGCTCGCTCTGCCGGAAGTTGACGTCGTGCGCCTCGACGGAGTCCCACTCCACCAGCAGCACGAACCGGGACGGCGACTCCACGCCCCGGGTCATTCGCACCGAACGGCAGCCCTCCGCGCCACGGAGGATGGGGTACGCCTGCGCGTAGGCGGCGGCGAAGGCGTCCTCGTGTCCGGGTGTCACGTCGATCAGGGCGACCTCAAGAACCATGCCCGAAGCCTCGCACGCCGCCCCTGGGCCGGTCCGCCCCGGGGGTCCCCGGTCCACACCAGATCGCGGAGCCGGCGGAGTCCAAGGCCGATCCGCTACCGTCCCATCTCGCGCACCTAGCCTCCTAGGACGACGTGCGCGGTGTGCGGCGGGCCCGGTCCGAAAGTGATTCCCTTGGCAATCCGGGCCCCCGGAGATGCGCTGGGCCACCCTGATGGTGAACAATGGCGCCCGAGGAGGGGAGTATTCCCCCGCAACGGAGTCGTCAGCACGGAAGAGCGCCGGCCCCCGGTGGCACGACCCGGCTCCGTTGGTCAGTGATCCGGCCTCCCGGATCGGTGGCGGAAGAGACCTCCGACAGTCACCAGAGTCAGCGTCGACGCACCCCAGCCCCGCACGGGGCGTACGGTGTGCCCGACGCTGTGTGTCTGCCGGAGGTTGGATCTTGAACGTGTCCGGATTGGCGTGGGCGGGGACCCTCATCGCGTTGACCGCGGTCCTGCTCGTCGACCTGTTCATCATCGGTCGGCGCCCGCACGAGCCCAGCGTCCGTGAGTCGAGCATCTGGGTCGGCTTCTACGTCGGGTTGGCCCTGCTCTTCGGCGCCGGGCTGTGGCTCGCCGCCGGGCCCGGCGTGGCCGGCCAGTTCTACACCGGTTGGCTCACCGAGTACAGCCTCTCGGTGGACAACCTCTTCGTCTTCGTGATCATCATGGGCCGCTTCGCGGTGCCCCGGAAGTACCAGCAGAAGGTGCTGCTCGTCGGCATCCTGCTGGCGCTGGTCATGCGGGGCGGCTTCATCGCCGCCGGCGCCGCCCTGCTCGCCCAGTTCACCTGGGTCTTCTACATCTTCGGCGCGTTCCTGATCTACACGGCGATCAACCTGGCCCGGCAGGGCGAGCCGGACGAGGATGAGTTCAGCGAGAACGTGCTGATCCGGTGGAGCCGCAAGGCGCTGCCGCTGTCCCGGGACTTCGACGGCGCGAAGCTGACCACCCACGAGAATGGGCGGCGGCTGTTCACCCCGATGCTGATCGTGATGATCGCGATCGGCACCACCGACCTGATCTTCGCGCTCGACTCGATCCCGGCGATCTTCGGCATCACCCAGGAGCCGTACCTGGTCTTCACCGCGAACGTCTTCGCGTTGATGGGGCTCCGGCAGCTCTACTTCCTGCTCGGCGGGCTGCTGGACCGGCTGATCTACCTCAGCTACGGCCTGGCCGTGGTGCTCGGCTTCATCGGCGTCAAGCTGGTCCTGGAGGCCCTGGCCGACAACAACCTGCCGTTCATCAACAACGGCGAGCACGTGGCCTGGGCCCCGCACATCCCGATCTGGCTCTCGCTGGCCGTCATCCTGGGCACCCTGGGTGTCGCCACCGCGGCCAGCCTGGTCAAGTCGTCCCGCGACCGGCGCCGCGAGCTGGCCGAGGCGCGAGGCTGACGGAACCGCACGCGACGAAGGGGTGCTCCCGCGGTCGGGAGCACCCCTTCGCGGGTACGCGGGTCAGCCGACGCGGTGGGCGGCGACCAGGGTGGCCTCCCGCTCGGCGGGGAGCCGCTCCTCCAACACCCGGCGCTGGATGTAGCAGGCGTGCAGCATCCGCCGGACCTCTCCGTGCGGCTCGCTGCTGACGATGCCGATGTGGTGGATCCGGCGGCCGGGCCGGGCGAAGAAGTAGAGGTCGCCGGGGCGCTCCTCGCCGAGGGCCAGGGGCGTGGTGGCCTTGGCCTGGTCGTCGGCGTCGCGGGGCAGCGTCACCCCGTGCCGCCGCCAGGCCAGGCGCACCAGGCCGGAGCAGTCGATCCCGCGGCTGGAGACCCCGCCCCAGACGTAGACCAGGTCGTGCAGCCGCTCCGCCACGCCGAGCACCTCCTTGGCCTCCGGCCGCTCGGTCGGCAGCGGGACCACGTCGGCCTCGGGCGCCCAGAGCGGGTCCGCCCGGCCGGGTACGTGCACGGGCCGCCACCCGTCCACCGGCCGGCCGGCCGGTGCGAGGCGGGTGCCGAGGACCACACCGGGCAGGGCCAGCGGGCCGTCCGGGGCCGCGCGCAGCGCGGTGAGCGTGGCGTCCACCACCAGTGGACCGGCCGATGTGCCGGCCTCCGCCGGGGCGGCGAGCTGGGCGGCGGGCAGCCAGCCGGGGTAGCCGCGGGGGTCCAGCTTGGCGGCGGGCTGTTCGAGGGCGACGACGTGTGCCCAACCGTCCTCGCGCAGCTCGGTGACCAGCACCCGCTCGCCGAGCAGCAGCTGGCTCAGCACGCACTCGCCGACCTGCTGGTCGCGGTCCATGCCGGCGACCCAGGCGGCGACGTCCGGCGCGTCGCCCAGCGCCGCGCGGTCGACCGGGCGGACCGCCTCGGGGGCGGACCAGAGGGTGGCTACCGGGACCCGGATGACGGCCTCGCGGCCCGGCTGCAGCTCCACGTGCACTCCCACCTCGCGTTCCTCTCTGGCGACCCTATGAAAAATTCCGCCAGCCCTCAACCGCGCGGCTGAACATTGACTTCACTCACGGCCGAGATGCCGAGGCCGGGCGCGTCGGGCAGCAGGACGTTCGCGTCGTCGTACCGGATTCCGCCCTGCACCGGCGACCAGGCCAGCCACCACGCGGCGTCGAGGTCGGAGACGGCGGTGGTGCCGTACGCGGCGACCAGGCTGGCCGCGGCGCCCACGCCCACCGCGCTCTCCATCATCGAGCCGACGATGGTGCCCATCCCGTGTGCGGCGGCCAGGTCGAGCAGCGTCCGCGCGGTGTGCAGGCCGCCGCACTTGGCCAGCTTGACGTTGACCATGTCGGCCGCCCGCCGTCGGATCACCTCGACCAGGTCGCGGACGTCGAAGACCGACTCGTCGGCGAGGATCGGCAGGTCGACCCGGTCGCTGACCCAGGCCAGCCCGTCCAGGTCCCGCCGGTGGACCGGCTGCTCGACCAGTTCGACGTCGAGCCCGGCGTCCTCGATGCCCCGGATGACCCGGACCGCCTCGCGCGGCGTCCAGCCCTGGTTGGCGTCCAACCGGATGCGTACGTCCGGGCCGACCGCCGCGCGGACCGCGCGGACCCGGTCGAGGTCGCCCCGGGCGTCGGTGCCGACCTTGAGCTTGAGCACGGTGAACCCCTCGGCCCGGCGCTGCTTCGCGGCGGCGGCCAGGTCCACCGCGTCGCCGGCGGCCAGCGTGACGTCCGTCGGGACCCGCAGGCTGGTCCCGCCGAGCAGCCGCACCAGTGGTACGCCGAGCCGCCGCGCGGCCAGGTCGTGCAGGGCGACGTCGACGGCCGCCCTGGCGGACTCGTTGCCGACCACCGCCCGGCGCACCTCGGCGCAGCGGGCCTGCAGGTCGTCGGCGTTCCGTCCGGTCAGCGCGGGGCCGAGGAGGTCCCGGACGCAGGCCTCGGCGCCGGCGATGGACGCCCCGGTGACCTGCCAGACCTGCGGGGCCTCGCCGAACCCGGACCGCCCGTCGCTGTCGATCACCTCCACGACCAGCGTGTCCACCGTGGTCGTGCGGCGCAGCGCGGTGACGAACGGGGTGTGTAAGGGGGCGGAGAGCCGGTGGGTGCGTACCGCGGCGATCGTCATGTGGGGCACCCTATATGCAGGTTGCCGGGCACTGGGGAGGGCCGATGGCGGAACGGGACTGGGCACTGGTGGGCGCGCCGAACGCGCGTGACCTCGGCGGCCTGCCGACATCCGACGGGCGGCGGGTACGCCCCGGCCGGCTGATCCGCACCGCCGCGCTGGGCCGGCTCGCCGACGAGGACCTTCCGGTGCTGGGCAGGCTGGCCCCCGCCTGCGTGGTGGACCTGCGGCACGTCAGCGAGCAGGAGGTCGCCCCGCCGGACCGCCTCGCCGGCGAGCCGCGGGTGGTGCACCTGCCGGTGTACGACGCGGCCCATCCGGTGTTCACGTACGTCTCGGCGGTGCTGCTCGGCCACGACCTGAGCGCGTACGAGGAGTTGGCCCGGGAGGGCGTGCCGGCGGCGATGGCGGCGATCTACCGGTGGTTCGTCACCGGGGAGTCGGCCCGGGCCGGGTTCGGGGCGGCCGTGCGGCTGGCCGCCGACGGGGCGAACCTGCCGCTGCTGTTCCACTGCTCGGCCGGCAAGGACCGGACCGGCTGGCTGTCGGTGGTGCTGCTCACCGCGCTCGGCGTGGACGAGGCGGCGATCCGGGCCGACTACCTGCGGCACAACGAGTTGACCGAGAGCCTGCGCGAGGTGCTGCTGGTGGCGATGACCCGGGGCCGGCCGGACCTGGACGCGGCGAGCGCGCGCCCGCTGCTGGAGGTGCGGCCCGAGTACCTGGACGCGGCGTACGACGAGGTCCGGCGGGTGCACGGCTCGTTCGGGGCGTACCTGCGGGACGGGTTGGGGGTGACCGACGAGACGGTCGCCGCGCTGCGGGCGCACCTGCTGGAGTGAGCCCGCGCCCGCCGGCCCGCACGTCGGCGGGCCGGCGGGCGGTCAGTCGGCCAGGCCGTGCCGGGACTCCCAGACCTGTGCGGAGACGTGCGCGATCAGGCGGCAGGCGTCGTCCTCCTCCTCACCGCTCGGGCCGCCGTCGGCCAGGTCGGTGGTGGTGCACACGACGATCACGTACGGCGGCGCGTCGGCCGGGAAGACCACGCCGGCGCCGTGCCGGATGCCGCGTACCCAGCCGTTCTTGTGCGCGATCCGGGTGCCGGTCGGCAGGCCGGCGGCGAGGTCCTCGCGGTGTTCCTGGGCGAACAGCACGTCCAGCATGGACGCGCAGCCGGCCGGGGAGGCGAGCGGGCCGGGTTCCCGGGCGCCGCGGGCCAGCCCGCCGAGCAGGGCGGCCAGGTCGGCCGCGGTGACCAGGTTGTCGATGCCCGCCTCCCGGGCGGCGGAGTCCTCGATGCCGCGGCCGGTGACGCTGTGCCGCGCTCCGCTCAGCGTCCATGCCTCGGCCACCGCCGGCAGTCCCACCGCGCCGATGATGATGTTGGTGGCGAGGTTGCTGGATCGGACGATCATGCGTTCGGCGAGCCAGCGCAGCGACGCGGTGCCGCCGACGCGCGCCCAGACCGCGTCGTCGTTGTCGTAGTCCCGGTCGTTGGCGAACCGGGGTGCGCCCGGCAGGGCGGAGTCGAAGCCGTTGTGCACCGGCACCGGCGCGTCCAGGTCCAGCCGGCCGGCCTCGGCGGCGCGGTGCAGCGCCACCAGCACGCCGACCTTCATGGTGCTGGCCGCGTAGTGGGTGGCGTCGGGCAGGCGGGTCCAGGTGGGCCGGGCGCCCAGCCGCCCCACGTACGCGGAGACGGTGCCCGGCACCTTGTCGAGGTGCGAGTCGAGATCCTCCCAGGTCATGCGGGTGACCGTAGCCGATCACCGGCGGGGCTGCGGGCCGGCGGGCGGTGGGGTTAGCGTGCGGAGATGACGACTGCCGCGTACGACGCCATCGCCGACTGGTACGAGCAGTACGCCACCGACACCTCGGCCGACTACATGACCCGGGTCCGCCGTCAGCTCGCCGACCTGCTCGGCGATGGTCTGGGCCGCTGTCTCGACCTGTGCTGCGGCACCGGGGTGCACGCCGCCGAGTTGCGCCGGCTGGGCTGGGCGCCGGTCGGGGTCGACCTGTCCGGCGGGCAGTTGCGGTATGCGCGTGACCGGCTGCCGGTGGCCCGGGGCGATGCGGCCCGGCTCCCGGTGGCCGACGGGAGCGTGCCCGCTGTCACCTGCGTACTCGGGCACACCGACCTGCCCGACTACCCGGCGGTGATCGCGGAGGCCGCTCGGGTGCTCGCCCCCGGTGGGTGCTTCGTCCACATCGGCGTGCACCCCTGTTTCTGCGGCGCGTTCGCCGACCGTTCCGACCCGGCGCGCATCGTCATCGACGGTGGGTACGCCGAGCGGGACCGCAGCTTCCGGTCGTGGAACTCGAGCGGGGTGCGGGCCCGGGTGGGCGCCTGGCACCTGCCCCTGGCCGACCTGCTCAACGCGGTCACCGCCGCCGGCCTCACCGTGACCCGCGTCGAGGAGTCCGGCTCCGCCCCCATCCCGGACATGCTGGCCTTCCAGGCCACCAAACCCGCCTGATCCTCACCCCCGTCGGGCCGGCCTGCGTTGATCGTGAGGTGGGCGGCGATTTCGATCTGCTGGTGGAGACGGCGGAGCCCGGGCCGCCGGGGGCGGTCCGGGCTCCGGGGTGGGCCGGGGGTCAGCCGGCGTGCTTGCGGCGGGCGGCCAGGCGGCCGCGCTGGGTCTGGTCGAGGATCACCTTGCGGATACGGACCGCGCTCGGGGTCACCTCGACGCACTCGTCCTCGCGGCAGAACTCGAGGGCCTGCTCCAGCGACAGCTTGCGCGGCGGGATCAGCTTCTCGGTCTCCTCGGAGGTCGAGGAGCGCATGTTGGTGAGCTTCTTCTCCTTGGTGATGTTGACGTCCATGTCGTCGGAGCGGGAGTTCTCCCCGACGATCATGCCCTCGTACACCTCGGTGCCGGGCTCCACGAAGAGTTGGCCGCGCTCCTGCAGGTTGGTCATGGCGAACGCGGTGACCGCGCCCGAGCGGTCGGCGACCAGCGAGCCGGTGGCCCGGGTCCGCAGCTCGCCGAACCACGGCTCGTACGACTCGAAGACGTGGTGCAGGATGCCGGTGCCGCGGGTCTCGGTGAGGAACTCGGTGCGGAAGCCGATCAGGCCCCGGGCCGGGACCAGCCACTCCATCCGGATCCAGCCGGTGCCGTGGTTGACCAGCTGCTCCATCCGGCCCTTGCGGGTGGCCAGCAGCTGGGTGATCGCGCCCAGGTACTCCTCGGGGGCGTCGATGGTCAGCCGCTCGACCGGCTCGCAGGTCTTCCCGTCGATCTCCCGGGTGACCACCTGCGGCTTGCCGACGGTCAGCTCGTACTGCTCGCGGCGCATCTGCTCGACCAGGATCGCCAGCGCCAGCTCGCCGCGGCCCTGCACCTCCCAGGCGTCGGGGCGCTCGGTGGGCAGCACCCGCAGCGAGACG
This sequence comes from Micromonospora sp. RTBAU3-60, assembly GCF_054963695.1. NCBI lineage: Bacteria > Bacillati > Actinomycetota > Actinomycetes > Micromonosporales > Micromonosporaceae > Micromonospora > Micromonospora sp. RTBAU3-60. The sequence goes on from NZ_JBUEGB010000042.1 coordinate 38,392, forward strand.
TTGCCGATCAGCTCCTTGTCGAGGCGGTCCTTGACCATCCGGGCGGTGACCTTGGCGCCCTTGACCCGGCCGACCAGCGGCGAGGTGTTGGTGCCGATGGTCATCGAGATGGCCGGCTCGTCGACGGTGATCAGCGGCAGCGGGGCCGGGTTCTCCGCGTCGGCGAGGGTCTCGCCGATCATGATGTCCGGGATGCCGGCGACGGCGATGATGTCGCCCGGGCCGGCGGTCTCGGCCGGCTTGCGCTCCAGGCCCTCGGTCATCAGCAGCTCGGAGATGCGCACCCGCTGGGTGCTGCCGTCGGTGCGGCACCAGGCCACGGTCTGGCCCTTGCTGATGGTGCCCTGCCGGACCCGGCACAGCGCCAGCCGGCCGAGGAACGGCGAGGCGTCGAGGTTGGTGACGTGCGCCTGCAGCGGCGCGTCCTCCTCGTACGCGGGCGCCGGGATGGTGTCCAGCAGGGTGCGGAACAGCGGCTCCAGGTTGTGGCTGTCGTCGGGCACCGCGCCGTCGGCGGGCTGGGTCAGCGAGGCGATGCCGTCGCGGGCGCAGGCGTAGACGATCGGGAAGTCGATCTGCTCCTCGTCGGCGTCCAGGTCGAGGAAGAGCTCGTAGGTGTCGTCCACGACCTCCTTGATCCGGGCGTCGGGGCGGTCCACCTTGTTGATCACCAGGATGATCGGCAGCCGGGCCTTGAGGGCCTTGCGGAGCACGAACCGGGTCTGCGGCAGCGGGCCCTCGCTGGCGTCGACCAGCAGCACCACCCCGTCGACCATGGTCAGGCCGCGTTCGACCTCGCCACCGAAGTCGGCGTGGCCCGGGGTGTCGATGATGTTGATGGTGACCGGGTCGGAACCGTCCGCCGGCAGGTAGTGCACGCCGGTGTTCTTGGCCAGGATGGTGATGCCCTTTTCCCGTTCGAGGTCCATCGAGTCCATGACCCGTTCGGTGACCTCACCGCGGGCGCCGTAGGCGCCGGCCTGCCGCAACATGGCGTCGACCAGGGTCGTCTTGCCGTGGTCGACGTGGGCGATGATGGCGACGTTGCGGAGGTCGGTGCGAAGCTGCATACCCTCCATACTCCTGTCTGCGGTTGCCGGGGCGCGTGTCGGGGTCACCCCGAGATCGCCCGGATCTCTGCCGAAACTGCTGTTCCGACCGTTCCAGCGACTGGCATGCTGGCCCTCGTGCGGGGGACCGGATGCCTGACCTGCTGACGTGGCTGCAGGGCCTGCCGGCCGTGCTGATCTACCTGGTCGCCGCGATGATCGTCGCGGGCGAGACCGCGGTGATCTTCGGGCTGCTGGTGCCGGGTGAGGCGACCCTGCTGCTGGTCGGCTTCTTAGCCTACGCGGGGACGCTGCGGATTATTCCGGCGCTGCTGGCCATGACGGCCGCCGCCGTGATCGGTGACACACTCGCCTTCCGGGCCGGCCGCCGGTACGGGCCGCGGCTGCGCGCCTCCGGCCTCGGCGCCCGGATCGGCGCCGACCGGTGGCAGCGGGCCGACTCGCTGCTCGACCGGCTCGGCGGTCGCGGCGTGCTGGCCGCCCGCTGGGTGGCCTTCGCCCGTACCCTGGCGCCCCGGCTGGCCGGCGCGGCGGGCCTGCCGTACCGGCGGTTCGCGCCGTGGAACCTGGCCGGGGTGGTGAGCTGGGTCGGGGCCTCCGTGCTGGCCGGGTACGCGGCCGGCGAGTCGTACGCCCGGGTGTCCCAACTCCTCGGCCGGGCCACCGGCGCGGTGCTGGTCCTGCTGCTCTGCCTGGCCGGGGTGGTGCTGGCCGGCCGCTGGCTCGGCCGTAATCCGGACCCGGCCCGGGCGCTGGCCGCCCGGGCGGCCGCCCTGCCCCCGCTGCGCTGGTTGCGCGCCCGGTACGGGGTGCTGTTCTTCCTGGTCACCATGCGGGTCGGGCCGGCCTGGACGCTGCTGCTCAACCTCGCCGCCGGCCTGCTGCTGCTCTTCACCGCCGGGCTGGCCGTCGCCGTGGTGCTGGAGGCGGTGGTCCGGCACAGCGGGCTCGGGGTGGTCGACGGCCTCATCGCCGACTGGTTCGCCGCCCGGCGTACCACCGGGGTGGCCCATGCGGCGGTGGCCGTGGTCTCGGTGCTGCGCGGGTCGTCCCTGATCGCCGCGGTGGCGGTCGTCGCGGCCGTGCTGGCCTGGCGCGGCCGCCCCTGGCGGGCGGACCTGCTCAGCGTGGTCGGCACGGTGGGGGCGTTCGTGCCGCTGGTCGTGCTGGCCGTGGTCGCCGACCTGACCGGCCCGGGCGGCCCCGGCGACACGCCGGCGCTGCTGCCCACCCAGACCGCGGTGGTGACGGCGAGCTTCGGCACGCTGGCCTGGCTGCTGTCCCGCCCGGCGCGCTGGCCGGTCGCGGTGGCGGTGTGGACGGGCGCCGTGGCCGGGGTGCTCGCCGTCGGCGGCGCCCGGCTCTATCTGGGCTGGAGCACGGCCAGCGGTACCGCCACGTCCGTCCTGCTCGGGGCCGCCTGGACCACGGTGTTCATGGTCGCCTGGGCTACCCGGGACCGGGCCGTCGGCGTGGCCGACCCGCCGCCCACAGCGGAGCCCGGCGCGGCGGACGAGACGCCCCGCCCGGGGCAGCTGCCCCTGCCGCGCCCGACCGGGACGGCGCCGCACGCCCCCCGGGGACCCGCCGATCCTTGCTAGGGTGCCGCGGACGACCCCGGGGGAGGGACTGATGCGCCGAGAACTGGGCCGATGGGCCACGGCGGTGGCCGCCGGGCTGTTGCTGGCGGGCGGGGTGAGCGGGTGTGGCGGCGAGGAGCGCCCGGCCCGGGAGGTGGCGGTCGAGCTGCCCAGCGAGGCGCCTGTCGAGGCCCCCGCCGACGAGCCGAGCGAGGCCCCGCCGGCGGTCGAGGCGATGGGCGCGGCGCCGAGCGCCACGCCCAGCCCGAGCGCCACGCCGACGAGGAAACCGACGGCGAAGCCCACCCGGACCAGTTCCGGCCCGTTGGCCAAGCCGAAGCCGCCGACGGAGACGAAGGTCCCGCCGCCGCCGCCGAAGCCCGCGCCGAGTGGTTGCCAGCCCAGCTACCGGGGCACCCAGGCCACCCGCAGCCAGGTGAAGAGCGCCCTGTCCGACGCGGCGGCGAAGACCTACTGGCCGACCTCCGCGCCGGACATCAGGATCCCGCTCAACCTGCTGAAGGCCACCGCCTGGCAGGAGAGCGGCTGGCAGTCCAACATCGTGGCCTGCGACGGCGGCATCGGGCTGATGCAGGTCATGCCAGCCACCGCGGACTGGATGAACCAGCGCTTCGGCGAGTCGTACGACATCAACGCCTACCGAGACAACGCGTACCTGGGCGCCAACTACCTCGCCTGGCTCACCAAGTACATCGGCGACATGTACTTCGAGTCGGACTACCGGCTGGACGCCTCGCTGTGCACCAGCGAGCTGAACTCCTGCCTGCTCAACGCCATCATCGCGGCCTACAACTACGGGCCGTACGCGGTGGCCCAGGAGGGCGAGCCGCTCACCATCCCCAACCCGCAGTACGTGCGCAACGTGCGGGCGTTGATGACCGAGTGCGTCTGCCTGAGCTACTGAACTGACCGGCGCGGCCGGCGGGGACCGGTTCTATGCTGCAACCCGGACCAGTCGGACAGGGGGCATCGGCGAGCCGTGGCAGCGCAGCGCAGGTACCGGCGGTGGGACCACCGGCGCGCGGGCGTCGGCGCCGACCCGGCCGCCGCGGGACCCCCCGCGGAGTGAGCGTGGACCGGCTGCTCGCCCGGCTCGCCACCGCCGCGCTGCGGCTGCCCGCCGCCCGGACCCGGCGGGTCGCGGTGACCCGGGACCTCCCGCTCCGGGTGCGCGACGGGGTCACGCTGCGCACCGACCACTACGCCCCCGACCTGCCGGGCGCGCCCACCGTGCTCATCCGCACCCCGTACGGGCGGGGCGGGCCGATCCGGCTGCTAGGCCGGCTCGTCGCCGAGCGCGGCTTCCACGTGGTGATCCAGTCCTGCCGGGGCACTTACGGCTCCGGCGGGGAGTTCGCCCCGCTGGTGCACGAGCGCGACGACGGCCTGGACACCCTGGACTGGCTGCGCCGGCAGCGCTGGTGGTCCGGGTCGTTCGGCACGTTCGGCGCCAGCTACCAGGGTTTCGTGCAGTGGGCGCTCGCCGCCGAGGCGGCCGACGAACTGCGCGCGATGGTCGCGGTGGTGACCGCCTCGGCCACCCGGGACTCGACGTACGCGGGGGAGTCCTTCGCCCTGGACACCGTGCTCACGTGGGCGGAGCTGCTGCAGGCGCAGACGGTGCCGTGGCTGGCCCGGCAGTGGGAGCTGAAGCGGGGGCAGCCCCGGTTGACCCGGGCGCTGGCCCACCTGCCGCTGGCCGAGGCGGACCGGATCGCCACCGGGGTGACCGTGCCGTTCTTCCAGGAGTGGCTGCGCCACCACACCCCCGACGCCGACTACTGGCGGCTGCGGGTCTTCGGCGACCGGATCGCCGAGGTGCGCGCGCCGGTGTCGATGATCAGCGGCTGGCACGACATCTTCCTCCCCGCCCAGCTCGACGACTACGCCCGGCTGCGGTCGGCCGGGGCCCGGCCCCGGCTGACCGTCGGCCCGTGGACCCATGGCAGCCCCGGGCTGCTGGTGGCCGCCCTCCGGGAGGGACTGGACTGGCTCGACGAGCACCTGGCCGGGCGCCCGACCGGCCGGCGGGCCCCGGTCCGGGTGCACGTCGGGGGTGTGGGCGGCGGTTGGCGGGACCTGCCCGACTGGCCGCCGCCGGCCGTGCCGACCCGCTGGCACCTGCACGCCGGTCGGGCCCTCGACCCCGCCCCGCCGTCGTCGTCCCCGCCCGACCGGATCTGGTACGACCCGGCCGACCCCACCCCGTCGCTCGGTGGTCCGCTCCTGGTCGCCCAGCGGGCCGGCGCCGTGGACAACCGGCCGGTGGAGGCGCGGCCCGACGTGCTGACGTACACCAGCGGGCCGCTGGACGGCCCGGTCGAGGTGGTCGGCCCGGTCCGCGCCGAGATCCACGTCCGCAGTGAACTCTCCTACCTGGACGTCTTCGTACGCCTCTGCGACGTGGACCGGCGCGGCCGGTCCTGGAACGTCTGCGACGGCCTGGTCCGGGTGGCGCCGGGGCGTTTTCCCACGGATCCCTCCGGTGCGGTCCGGGTGCCGGTCACCCTCTGGCCGACCGCGCACCGCTTCGCGCCCGGGCACCGGCTCCGCGTCCAGGTGTCCGGCGGTGCGCACCCGCGCTACGCGCGTAACCCCGGCACCGGGGAACCGCTGGGCACCGCGGTCACCCTCCGTGCTGGATGGCGGGAGGTCCTGCACGACCCCGCGCACCCGTCCGCCCTGCTGCTCCCGCACGCCGCGGCGCCCCCGGCGGCCCGGCCATAGTTCCAGATAGTGCCTCTGAGCTGGGCAATTGTCTCCCGGCGTGGATATTCTCGGGTCAGTTGCCCGGCGCCGTGCACCATCCCGGCCGGACGCGTCCCCGGACCGTCCGCCTCACGCCCAGTGATTGTCGTGCCCGGCCGGCTGACGATCCACAAGGGGGGAATCCCATGACGCGGGCCCCGAACAACCTGTTGGCCGTCCGCAACCTGCTGCTCGCCCACCTCAACGTCGACAAGAACACCGTACGGCCGGCGGATCTCGAACCCGGCGAGGTCGGCATCGTCGGCGACGCCAACCACCGGGGCGGATACCACTGCGGCTCCGACCGGGTGGTGACGAACGACTACTCCGTGGTGGAGTCCACCCGGGACTCCTCCGGGCTGACCCTCGACGCGTCCGCCCTGGACGTCGGGATGTTCACCGTCCGCTCCGGCGGCGGCACCCACAACCTGCGTACCTTCTCCACCTGGTGCGTCGCGCAGTGCGTCGACGGCGCGGCCGACACCCGGGACATCAGAGAGATCATCTACTCGCCGGACGGCAAGGTGGTGAAGCGGTGGGACCGGCTACGGAAGCGCACCACCGGCGACTCCAGCCACCTGACCCACACCCACTTCAGCTTCTTCCGCGACTCCACCAGGGCGGGCCGGGACCAGACCCCGCTGTTCCGCCGCTACCTGACCGGCATCGGACTCCTGGAGGACGACATGGCCCAGTTCACCGACGCGCACGCCGCTGTGCTCAACCAACTCGCCGCGGTGCTGCCCACACTGGTCAGCCAGTCCGGGTACACCGACGGACGGATGGAAGCCATCGCCAACGGCCGCACCAAGGTGCGCAGCGACCTCAAGGGCGGCGGCCAGCCCGTGTGGCTGGTGGACCAGGTGAACGGCGTCCGCGCCGACCTGGCCACGCTCGCCGGCCGGCAGCCGGTCGACGTGCAGGCGCTGGCCGCCGCACTCGCGCCGCTGCTGCTGGCGCAGCTCACTCCGGAGGCGATCGCCGCGGCGCTGTCGCCGGAGATCGCCCCGCAGGTCGCCGAGGAACTGTCCCGGCGGCTGGCCGCCTGACCCGGGACGGCGGCGCGGGATGTGCTTCGGCGGCGGTCGGGGAAGCCCGACCGCCGCCGCCGGCACGGAACTACATCGGGCGGACGTTGTCCGCCTGCGGGCCCTTCTGGCCCTGGGTCACGTCGAACTCGACCTTCTGGCCCTCCTGCAGCTCGCGGTAGCCGCTGCTCTGGATGGCCGAGTAGTGGACGAACACGTCCGGACCCCCACCGTCCTGCTCGATGAAGCCGAAGCCCTTTTCCGAGTTGAACCACTTGACCGTGCCGGTTGCCATGCGTCTCTCCCTGTTCAAAGCGGGTGAGCACCGGCCGCGGCCGATGATCGCCCTGTACCTTCCCGACAGTAACCGGCCGAACCGGGATCTGCTGGCGGAAGTGGCGGCGTGCCTCGTGAATACGCGCCGAGCGGGAAAATCCCTCCGGATGGCGGCCCCGCCCGGCATGCTTGCCCGAGTGAGGGCACAGACCGCGTTGGCCGACCTGGAGCGGGAGATCGCCGTGCCCGGCGGCGGGCCGGACCGGCTCCGGCTGGTCGCTACGCCGTTCGTGCCCGAGGTACGGCTGCACATCGCCGAGGACGCGATCCTGTGGTGGGCCCGGATGGAGGCGGCCGCCCGACGGCCGCTGCCGCCGCCGTACTGGGCCTCGGTCTGGGCCGGTGGTCAGGCGCTGGCCCGCCACCTGCTCGACCACCCCGAGCTGGCCGCCGGCCGCCGGGTGTTCGACCTGGCCGCCGGCTCCGGGCTGGTGGCCATCGCCGCCGCGCTGGCCGGCGCCGAGCGGGTGGTCGCCAACGACGTCGACCCGTACGCGGTCGCCGCCGTCACGGTCAACGCCCGGGCCAACCGGGTGGCCGTGGCCGCCACCGCCGGCGACCTGCTGGACGGCACCGTCCGCGCCGACCTGCTGCTGGCCGGGGACGTGCTCTACGACGCCGCGCTGGCCGACCGGATGCTGCCGTTCCTGCAGCGGGCCGCCGACCGGGGCGTCGAGGTGCTGGTCGGCGACCCCGACCGGGGACACCTGCCACCGGACCGGCTGGAGGTGGTGGCGAGCTACCCGGTGCCGACCACCGAGCCCTCCGTCGACTCCCCGGTACGCCGGGTGCAGGTGCTGCGTCCCCGGTGACCGGTCCGGCCGCTCGGGGGCGACCCCGAGGCGGAATCAGGGGACGGTGGGGGATCCAGCCGGATGTGCCCCCGGACGGGAGGCCATAGCGTACGCGGCATGACGGATCTGCTGGCCCAGGTCGGGGAGCTGCCCACCACCCTGCTGATGGGGTTGCTGGGCATGGTCATGCTCGCCGACGCCGTACCCCTGGTCGGGGTGCTGGTGCCCGGCGACGCCGCGGTCCTCGCCGCGGTCGGCGCGGGCCGGCCGGCGACCGGGCTGGCCACCGTGGCGGCGGTGGTGGCGGGCTGCCTCGCCGGCTGGTCGCTGAGCTTCCTGGCCGGGCGGCGCTGGGGCGAGCGGCTGCGGCGCAGCCGGCTGGGCGACTGGATCGGCGAGTCGCGCTGGGTGGCCGCCGAGGCGCTGCTGCACCGTGGCGGCGGCCGGATGGTGCTGGTGGCGCCGTTCCTGCCGGTGTTCAACGCGTTGCTGCCGTTGGCCGCCGGCGGCCTGCGGATGTCGTACCGGAGGTTCGCCACCTGCGCGGCGCTCGGCGCGACGCTGTGGGCCGGCCTCTACGTGGCGCTCGGCGTCACCGCGCGGGCGCTGACCGGGCTGCTGCCCGGGGCGCCGAACCCGACCGTGCTCACCATGGCGGTCGGCCTGCTGCTCGCCGGTCCGGTGCTGCTCGGCACCCGGCACCGGCTCCGCGCGGTCACCGGCGCGGGCGCCGCCTCCTGAGCGGACCGGCCGGACCGCTGACCGCCGCCGGCGCCGGACCGCTGAGCGCCGGCGGCGCCGACCCGCGGGCCGGCGCCGCCGGATCGCTCACCAGCCGCGGGCCCGCCACTGCGGCAGAGCGGGGCGCTCGGCGCCCAGCGTGCTGTCCTTGCCGTGCCCCGGATAGAACCAGGTCTCGTCCGGCAGCCGGTCGAACAGCTTGTGCTCCACGTCGTCGATGAGCTGCCCGAACCGTTCCGGGTCCTGCTCGGTGTTGCCGACGCCGCCGGGGAAGAGGCTGTCGCCGGTGAACAGGTGCGGGATGCCGGACGGGTCGCGGTAGAGCAGCGCGACCGAGCCCGGGGTGTGGCCCTTGAGGTGGATCACCTCCAGGGCGCAGTCACCGACCGCGACCGTGTCGCCCTCGCGCAGCGGCTCGGCGGGGATCGGCAGCCCCTCGGCGTCGTCGGCGTGCACCAGCGGGCGGGCGCCGGTCTTGGCGACCACCTCCTCCAGGGCCACCCAGTGGTCCATGTGCCGGTGCGTGGTGACCACCGCGGCGAGCCCGCCGTCGCCGACCAGGTCGAGCAAGCGCGGCGCCTCGTTCGCGGCGTCGATCAGCACCTGCTCGCCGGTGCCCCGGCAGCGCAGCAGGTAGGCGTTGTTGTCCATCGGACCCACCGACACCTTGGTGATGGTGAGCCGGTCGAGCTCGCGGACGGCCGGCTCGCCGCCGGGCGTGACGTCTCCGGTGTAGGTCATGGGACAGCTATATCCATTCCGGTGGGTTCGGCAGGGGACCGTCGGGGGTGACGGTGAGCACCTCGCCCGCGGCGCGGCCGATCAGCCAGGCGGCGAGGTCCGGAGCGGCGCCGGCGACCGTGGGCGCGCCGGCCCGGTCGCCGATGCCCAACTCGTGGCAGCCGCTGCCCGGAAAGCGCAGCACCATCGCGGGTGCGGCGGCGCGGTCGCCCAGGTCGGCGGCGACCTCGTGCAGCAGCCGGTGGCTGAACGCCTCCGGCCAGTCCGCGGGCCGGTAGCCGGCGGCCAGGTCCACGTGGTGCACCTCCACCTCCCGCAGCCGGTCCCAGACCAGCAGGGCGGCCACCCGGGGGCCGCGCGGTGTCTGCACCATCGCGGTCCACGCCTCGGCCGGCATGGCGGCGACCGCCTCGGCGAACCGGTCCGCGGACCGGCGCAGGTCGTCGAAGAGGTCGTCCGGTGAACGGGCCGCGCCGGCCTCGATGTCCGCGGCCCGGGCCTCCGGGCTGGCATACATCGGGACGGCCGCGCCGGTGCGGGCGGCGGTGAGCAGGTTGACGAAGCCGTCGGCGTTGCGGGCCAGGTGGGTCAGCACGTGCCCGCGGGTCCAGCGCGGCAGCAGCGAGGCGGCGGCGACGTCCGCGGCGTCGAAGGCGGCCACGGTACGCAGCAACCGGGCGGTGGCGTCGTCCACCTCGCCGGTCAGCAGCAGCGGATCGTTGCTCACGTCGCCACCCCGCTGTCGAGCCTGATGGTTCGCTCGCTGCGCTCGCTCACGAACCGACCCTAGCGGTCCGGCGCCGCCGCGTCGTCGGGGAAATCGCTTTCGGCGCGTCGACGCGCCCCTTACCGTCGGTCCCACGGTTTCAGGTCGCGGCGTCAGACCGGCCTTCATTCGGTCCGGAGCGCCGCCTGGCGGCGGGCAGGCCGAATTACGGCCGCCGGCCGAGCTGAAGCCGTCGCAGAACGCGGCACCGGGAGTCGGGACGGAGGTGGTGAGCATGCCGGTGGTAGCACGCGTGTTCCGCCATGAACCCCCTCGACACCGATGAGGACACCATGACACTCGATCTGACCGCCCTCGGCTGGGACGCCGACTGGGCGGCCCACGTACGCCGGCGCACCGACCGCCGCCCGGGCCGGGTGGCCCGGGTCGACCGGGGAATCTGCACCGTGCTCCGACCCGAGGGCCCGGTCCGGGCCAGCCTGGGCGGCGGGGTGCTGGCCGCCGCCGCCCGCGACCTGACCGCCCTGCCCTGCGCCGGCGACTGGGTGCTGCTGGCCACCTGGCCGGACGGGCCGGTGACCGTGGAGGCGGTGCTGCCCCGCCGCACCGCGCTGATCCGGCGGACCGCCGGCAAGGACGCCAGCGGCCAGGTGCTCGCCGCCAACCTCGACGCCGCCGCGGTGGTGGAGCCGGTGCATCCCGAGCCGGACACCGCGCGGATCGAACGGCTGCTCTCCCTGGCCCACGAGTCCGGGGCCGAGCCGCTGCTCGTGCTCACCAAGGCGGACCTGGCCGCCGACCCGGTGGCGATCGCCCGGCAGTTGGCCGCCGCCGCCCCCGGGGTTCCGGTGCTGCCGGTCAGCGCCGAGCGGGGCAGCGGGCTGGACCCGCTGCGCCGCTACGTCGCGCCGGGGCGGACCCTCGGCCTGCTCGGGCCCTCCGGCGCGGGCAAGTCGAGCCTGGTCAACGCCCTCGCCGGGGCGGAGGTGATGCGGACCCAGGCGATCCGGCGGGTGGACGGCAAGGGCCGGCACACCACCACCTGGCGCGCGCTGGTGCCGATCCCCGGCGGGGGCGCGGTGCTGGACACCCCGGGCGTCCGGGCGGTCGGCCTGCTGGACGGCTCGGCCGGGCTGGACCGGGCCTTCGCGGACATCGCCGAGCTCGCCGCCGGCTGCCGGTACGCCGACTGCGCCCACGAGGCCGAGCCGGCCTGCGCGGTGCGGGAGGCGCTGGACAGCGGTGAGCTGTCCGTCCGGCGCTGGGAGAGCTGGCGCCGGCTCCAGCGCGAGGTGGCGTACGAGAGCCGACGCCGACAGGCCCGGCTGGCCGCCGAGCGGCGGGGGAGCTGGCGGGGCGAGCGGCGGCGCACGGCGCGTCCGGCGTCGCCGCCGTCGCCCGGCGGATACTGAGCCGAACACCGGTCGCGCCGGCCCGCCCGGGGTCGGCGCGACCGGGATGAGCTGGGGGAATGTGCGCACGACGAAAGTTGTCGTACCTCAGGGCTAGAGTTGCTCGGGCGTTTTCCCTGCGCCTCGACAACGTCGAAAAACCGCTCAGACCAGGCTCCGAGCGGACAGATCCGCCTCACATTCTTTCTCCGGGAGCACACGCACCGTGGCCGACCGACTGATCATCCGTGGCGCGCGCGAGCACAACCTGCGTGACGTCAGTCTCGACCTGCCCCGGGACGCCCTGATCGTCTTCACCGGGCTCTCCGGGTCGGGCAAGTCGAGCCTGGCGTTCGACACCATCTTCGCCGAGGGCCAGCGCCGCTACGTCGAGTCGCTGTCGTCGTACGCCCGGCAGTTCCTCGGCCAGATGGACAAGCCCGACGTCGACTTCATCGAGGGGCTCAGCCCCGCGGTCTCCATCGACCAGAAGTCCACCTCGCGCAACCCGCGCTCCACCGTCGGCACCATCACCGAGGTCTACGACTACCTCCGGCTGCTGTTCGCCCGCATCGGCGAGCCGCACTGCCCGATCTGCGGTGAGCGGATCTCCCGGCAGACCCCGCAGCAGATCGTCGACCGGGTGCTCGGCATGGCCGAGGGCACCCGGTTCATGGTGCTCGCCCCGGTCGTCCGCGGTCGCAAGGGCGAGTACGTCGACCTGTTCGCCGAGCTGCAGGCCAAGGGTTACGCCCGGGCCCGGGTCGACGGCGTGGTGCACCCGCTGACCGAGCCGCCGAAGCTCAAGAAGCAGGAGAAGCACACCATCGAGGTGGTCATCGACCGGCTCAGCGTCAAGCCCAGCGCCAAGCAGCGGCTGACCGACTCGGTCGAGGCGGCGCTCGGCCTCTCCGGCGGGCTGGTGCTGCTCGACTTCGTCGACCTGCCCGAGGACGACCCGGCCCGGGAGCGCCGCTACTCCGAGCACCTGGCCTGTCCCAACGACCACCCGCTCGCGATCGAGGACCTGGAGCCCCGGGTCTTCTCCTTCAACGCCCCGTACGGCGCCTGCCCCGAGTGCACCGGCCTCGGCACCAAGAAGGAGGTCGACCCGGAGCTGGTGATCCCGGACCCGGAGCGCACCCTGCGCGGGGGTGCGATCCAGCCCTGGGCGACCGGGCACAACCTGGAATACTTCCTCCGCCTGCTGGAGGCCCTCGGCGAGGCCGAGCACTTCGACATCGACACGCCCTGGCGGGCGTTGCCGTCCCGGGCGCAGAAGACGATCCTGCACGGCTCTGACGACCAGGTGCACGTCCGCTACCGCAACAAGTACGGCCGCGAGCGCTCCTACTACACCGGCTTCGAGGGCGTGGTGCAGTGGATCGAGCGCCGGCACACGGACACCGAGTCGGAGTGGTCGCGGGAGAAGTACGAGGGCTACATGCGGGACGTGCCCTGCGCGGCCTGCGGGGGCACCCGGCTCAAGCCGGAGGTGCTCGCGGTCACCGTGGCCGGCAAGAGCATCGCCGAGGTCTGCAACCTCTCCGTCGGCGAGGCGGCTGACCTGCTGGCCGGCATCGAGCTCACCGACCGGCAGAAGATGATCGCCGAGCGGGTGCTCAAGGAGATCAACGCCCGGCTGAAGTTCCTGCTCGACGTCGGGCTGGACTACCTCTCCCTGGACCGTCCGGCGGGCACCCTCTCCGGCGGCGAGGCGCAGCGCATCCGGCTCGCCACCCAGATCGGCTCGGGCCTGGTCGGCGTCCTCTACGTGCTGGACGAGCCGTCCATCGGCCTGCACCAGCGGGACAACCACCGGCTGATCGAGACCCTGCTGCGGCTGCGCGGGCTGGGCAACACGCTGATCGTGGTCGAGCACGACGAGGACACCATCCGGGTCGCCGACTGGATCGTCGACATCGGCCCGGGCGCCGGCGAGCACGGCGGCCGGATCGTGCACAGCGGTTCCGTGCCGGCGCTGCTGGAGAACGCGGAGTCGGTCACCGGGGCGTACCTGTCCGGGCGGAAGGTGATCCCGACGCCGGGCCACCGCCGGCCGCAGACCCCCGGTCGCGAGCTGGTGGTGCACGGGGCGCGCGAGCACAACCTGCGCAACCTCACCGTGAGCTTCCCGCTCGGCCAGCTCATCGCGGTCACCGGGGTCAGTGGCTCGGGCAAGTCCACGCTGGTCAACGACATTCTGTACGCGGTCCTGGCCAACCAGATCAACGGCGCCCGGCTGGTCCCCGGCCGGCACACCCGGGTCAGCGGCCTGGAGCACGTGGACAAGGTCGTCGGCGTCGACCAGTCGCCGATCGGGCGTACGCCGCGGTCGAACCCGGCCACCTACACCGGGGTGTGGGACCACATCCGCAAGCTGTTCGCCGAGACCACCGAGGCGAAGGTCCGGGGGTACGGCCCGGGCCGGTTCTCGTTCAACGTCAAGGGGGGCCGCTGCGAGGCGTGCTCCGGCGACGGCACCATCAAGATCGAGATGAACTTCCTCCCGGACGTCTACGTTCCCTGCGAGGTGTGCAAGGGCGCCCGCTACAACCGGGAGACCCTCGAGGTGCACTACAAGGGCAAGACGGTCGCCGAGGTGCTGGACATGCCGATCGAGGAGGCGGCCGAGTTCTTCTCCGCCATCCCGGCCATCCACCGGCACCTCAAGACCCTCGTCGACGTGGGTCTCGGGTACGTGCGGCTGGGCCAGCCCGCCCCGACGCTCTCCGGCGGCGAGGCGCAGCGCGTCAAGCTCGCCTCGGAGCTGCAGAAGCGTTCCACCGGCCGGACCGTCTACGTGCTGGACGAGCCGACCACCGGCCTGCACTTCGAGGACATCCGCAAGCTGCTGATGGTGCTGGAAGGCCTGGTCGACAAGGGCAACACCGTGATCACCATCGAGCACAACCTCGACGTGATCAAGACGGCCGACTGGCTCATCGACATGGGCCCGGAGGGCGGCCACCGGGGCGGCACGGTGCTCGCCACCGGCACCCCGGAGGAGGTCGCCGAGGTGCCGGAGAGCCACACCGGCCAGTTCCTGCGTCCGATGCTCAAACTCGACGGCGAGGCCAAGGGCGCCGCGGCGGCCACCACCCGGGCGGCGCGGGCCAACGGCGGCGCCAAGTCGCGTACCCGTAAGGTGCCGGCCGGAGCCCGCTGAGCCGGCCGTGCGGCGGCCCGGCACCACCCGCCGGTCCGCCCCACGTCCCTCGGCATCGGCAGGATCCAGCGCGTTCGGGGCTTCGGCACCCATTTCGTGACGCGCCTGTATGAACCGTGCGGCACAGTGATCCGTGTCCAGAAATGGACACGGATCACGATGGGCTGCGGCAGTCGAGAGGAAGGCCGGACATGAGCGACGATCAGGTGAAAACCGAGCCCGGTACGCGGACGCGGCGGGCCCTGCTCACGGGCGCCGGGGCGGTCGGCGCGGCGGTGGTGCTCGCCGCCTGCGGCAACGAGGGCGCGGGTTCGGGGACCTCGGCGCCGACCAGCGGCGGCCCGGGCGCGACCGGCGCCGGCGACGCCGAGGGCGGTAACCGGGACAGCATCGGCCCGCTGGCCCGGACCACCGACATCCCGGTCGGGGGCGGTGCCGTGTTCGCCAGCAAGGGCGTCGTGATCACTCAGCCGGAGCCGGGCCAGTTCAAGGGCTTCAGCCCGATCTGCACCCACCAGGGCTGCCCGGTGTCGAACGTCGACGGCGGCACCATCAACTGCACCTGCCACAACAGCAGGTTCTCGATCGTCGACGGCTCGGTGAAGCAGGGCCCCGCCACCCGGCCCCTGCCACCGAAGAACATCAAGGTCACCGGCGACCAGATCACCCTCGCCTGAGCGCTTCGGCGTCCCCCGCCGCGGGTCCGGTGGGGGACGCGTGGCGGCGGTGGGGTGTCGGGGGTGCGGACTAGGCTTGCTGCGTGGCTGACCCCTCGACCTATCGTCCCGCACCCGGCACCATCCCGGAGTCGCCAGGGGTCTACCGTTTCCGAGACGGCACCGGCCGGGTGATCTACGTCGGCAAGGCGCGGAACCTGCGCAGCCGGCTCAACTCCTACTTCGCCGACCCGGTCAACCTGCACCAGCGCACCCGGCAGATGGTCTTCACCGCCGAGTCGGTCGACTGGATCACCGTCGCCACCGAGGTCGAGGCGCTCCAACAGGAATACACCTGGATCAAGCAGTACGACCCGAGGTTCAACGTCCGCTACCGGGACGACAAGTCCTACCCGTACCTGGCGGTCACCCTGGACGAGGAGTACCCGCGGCTGCAGGTGATGCGCGGGGCCAAGCGCAAGGGGGTGCGATACTTCGGGCCGTACTCGCACGCCTGGGCGATCCGCGAGACGCTGGACCTGCTGCTCCGGGTCTTCCCGGCGCGGACCTGCTCCTCCGGCGTGTTCAAGCGGGCCGGCCAGGTCGGCCGCCCGTGCCTGCTGGGCTACATCGGCAAGTGCTCCGCGCCCTGCGTCGGCAGCGTCACCGCCGAGCGGCACCGGGAGATCGTCAACGGCTTCTGCGACTTCATGGCCGGCCGCACCGACACCATGGTCCGCCGGCTCGAACGGGAGATGCTGGAGGCCAGCGAGGAGCTCGAGTTCGAACGGGCCGCCCGGCTGCGCGACGACCTGGCCGCGCTACGCCGGGCCATGGAGAAGCAGACGGTGGTGCTCGGCGACGGCACCGACGCAGATGTGGTGGCCTTCGCCGACGACCCGCTCGAGGCCGCGGTCCAGGTCTTCCACGTCCGTGACGGCCGGGTGCGCGGCCAGCGCGGCTGGGTGGTGGAGAAGACCGAGGAGCTGAGCACCGGCGACCTGGTGCACCACTTCTGCACCCAGGTCTACGGCGGGGAGCAGGGCGAGGCGGACGTCCCCCGCGAGCTGCTCGTCCCGGAGCTGCCCGGCGACGTCGACGCGCTCTCCGACTGGCTCTCCGCCCGTCGCGGCAGCCGAGTGTCGCTGCGGATCCCGCAGCGCGGCGACAAGCGGTCGCTGCTGGAGACGGTGGAACGCAACGCCAAGGACGCGCTCGCCCGGCACAAGCTCAAGCGGGCCGGCGACCTGACCACCCGCAGCAAGGCCCTCGACGAGATCAGCGAGGCGCTCGGCATGCGGACGTCGCCGCTGCGCATCGAGTGCTTCGACGTCTCGCAGATCCAGGGCACCGACGTGGTCGCCAGCATGGTCGTCTTCGAGGACGGGCTGCCCCGGAAGAGCGAGTACCGGCGGTTCATCATCCGGGGCGCCAGCGACGACCTCTCCGCCATGTCCGAGGTGCTCCGCCGGCGGTTCGCCCGCTACCTCGACGCCCGCGCCGAGACCGGGGAGATCGGCGAGGAGACCGCGGGCGACCCGGACCGGCCCGGCATCGACCCGACCACCGGGCGCCCGCGCCGGTTCGCGTACCCTCCGCAACTGGTCGTGGTCGACGGCGGCGCACCCCAGGTGGCGGCGGCCGCGCAAGCGCTCGCCGAGCTGGGCATCGACGACGTGGCGCTCTGCGGGCTGGCCAAGCGGCTGGAGGAGGTCTGGCTGCCGGACGACGAGTTCCCCGTCATCCTCCCGCGCACCTCCGAGGCGCTCTACCTGTTGCAACGCGTCCGCGACGAGGCGCACCGCTTCGCCATCACCTTCCACCGGCAGCGGCGCTCGAAGCGGATGACCGAGTCGGCGCTCGACAACATCCCCGGCCTCGGTGAGGTACGCCGGAAGGCGCTCCTGCGCCACTTCGGCTCGCTCAAGCGCCTCTCCGCCGCCACGGTGGAGGAGATCACCGAGGTGCCCGGAGTGGGGAAGCGGACGGCCGAGGCGATTCTGGCCGCCCTCGACGAGCACGCCAAGCCGACCCCGACCTCCTGACCGCCCCCAGCCCGCCGCGTGGCCCAGGCCTCCGTGGGAACGTCACGGCCCGCGCTGGGCCGCCGCCGGGATCGCCTTCCGTCCCGCCCCGGAGAGCTCGTGGCCGGCGACGCCCACCCGGCCGATCCCGGCCCAGCGCTCCCGCGACGAGGCGACCACACCAGCTGATCCGCCTGTCCCGGCGACTGGTGTCGAGGTTCGGGTCGGCGATCTGGGGGGTGCGGTTCCGGCCGGGCCGTGTCTGTTCCGGTGGCTACGAACTTGATGGCGTAGACGAGCGCCGGTCCGACCCGGAAACGTCCCGCATGAGGATTCTCGTGGCTATGGCTCGCTGATCCGTTCACGTCATCAAGTTCGTAGTGTCCCGACCGCTACGGCATTCGCCGCCCGGGGCCGCCGGCCCTGGCGGCGCCCGTCCGGCCAGGCCTGCCCCGAATCTCTCGCCCGGCACGGAATGTCCGAATCTGGCGAGGCCTTCGCTAGCCGGAGTTATGCCCGGTCTGGGCGCGGCTGTCTGATGGCCAGGCTGGCCCGGTGGAATCATGCCCGGGCCCGTGGCGTTGAACATGGCAGACCACGCCGCATCTGCGGCCCCGCCTCGACGGCGGGCCTGCCCGGCTGGCCGCGAGACCCCGGCCCGGTTCCCGGGAGCCGGTGGAATGATCGCCAGCCCCCGGTCGTTACATCCCCCGGCCGCCCGAGCACCAGCCCGGGCCGGCCCCCGGGAGCCCGGCGGAATGACCCGCCGCCCCGGATGGTTACACCCCTGGGACATCCGCGAGCAGCCCCGTGTGGGCCGCCGGATGAACTTCCCGCTTCTGACTTTTCCTTTTCCACGGCACACCCGCGCACCCCCTGCGTGCGTGCCGTTTTCCCCCGATCGAAAGGTTCTGATCATCATGCGTACCAACACCATCCTGCGTAAGACCGTGCTGACCGCTGCTGGTGTCGTCGCCACCGCGGGTGGCATCGCCGGCCCCGCCATCGCCGCCCACGCCGCCCCCGCCCACAAGGCCGCCGTCCAGGCGCAGGCCAGCAAGAACGGCGAGCGGGAACTGAACGTGCGCTACGAGGCCCAGCCGAACTTCTACTACTGCGGCCCCGCCGCCACCCGCAACGCCCTCTCCGTG
>NZ_JBUEGB010000043.1:0-53883 GCF_054963695.1 Micromonospora sp. RTBAU3-60
ACGCTTGCCCTGGTCCCGGTCCTTGCCGTCCCGGCCCTGCTCGTCCGCTTTGTTCTGCTCCTCGTGGGCGTCCTTCTCGCCGCCCTTGTCGGCATCGCTCGCGTTCTGCGGCGCGGCCGCGTGGTTCTCCGCGACGCGCTGCGCGTCGTCGGACTTGTCGTTGCGAGCGGCGAGGCCACCCAGCGCCGCCAGACCGACGACACCGGTCAGTCCGGCCACGCCGGTAGCGACCCAGATCGCGCGCCGCCTGCTCGTCGGCGGGCTCATCGGGTCCCCGCCGTCGGAAGTGGTTACGTCCTTGGACATCAGAGCCTTCCGCCCTTTCGGTTGCACAAAGGGGTCGCACCACCCCTCGTGGGGCGACCAGCTACAAACCGGTTGTAGCCTCTGATCGACACCGTATGAGAAGGATCCTCACGAGGCGGACGTATCTGAAAAAACCCCACATTCGCCTCACAGGAGGCGGCGGAAGACCGTTCGGCGCGTGCCGGCGAGGAGGGTGCCGAGCAGCGCAAACAGCGGCGGGCCCCACCACCGGCGGCAGAACGACGGAAACGTCGCAGCCGTCGGCGGTGGGGCCCACCGTCAGGGTCGTACGGCCGGGATCAGCCCGGCAGGCGCGGACCGGCCTCGCGCTGCTCGGCCAGCCACGTCTCCACCTCGTCGGAGCGGCGCGGCAGGCCGGCCGAGAGGTTCACCGGGCCGCCGGCGGTGACCAGGATGTCGTCCTCGATCCGCACGCCGATGCCGCGCAGCTCCTCGGGGACCAGCTCGTCCTCGGGCTGGAAGTAGAGCCCCGGCTCGACGGTGAGTACGTAACCCTCGCCGAGCGGGCCGTCGCGGTACATCTCCTTGCGGGCGTTGGCGCAGTCGTGGACGTCGATGCCGAGCATGTGGCTGGTGCCGTGCAGGGTCCACCGGCGGTAGACCGTCGAGGACGGGTCCATCGCCTCGTCCACGCTCACCGGCAGCAGGCCCAGGTCCTTCAGCGCCTCCGCGAGCACCCGCATGGCGGTGAGGTGCACGTCCCGGAACGCCACGCCCGGCTTGATTACCTCGATGCCGGCCTGCTGGGCGGCGTAGACGGCGTCGTACACCTGACGCTGCAGCGGGGTGAACCGGCCGTTGATCGGCAGCACCCGGGTGACGTCCGCGGTGTAGAGGTTGCGGTTCTCCACGCCCATGTCCATGAGCAGCAGCTCGCCCGGCCGGGTGGCGCCGTGGTTGTGCACCCAGTGCAGGATCGTGGCGTGCTCGCCGGCGCCGACGATCGAGCCGTAGCCGACGTCGTTGCCGTCGTGCCGGGCGCGCAGCGCGAAGATGCCCTCCAGCAGCCGCTCGGAGACGCTCCGGTCGGCCGGGAGCGCTCGGGCCACGTCCTCGAACCCGCGCACGGTGGCGTCGCACGCCTCCTGGAGCTGCGCGATCTCCCACTCGTCCTTGACCAGCTTCAGCTCCGAGATGGCGATGGCCAGTTCCCGGTCGCGGCCCGGCTGCCCGTCGACCCGGGCGCCGTCGTACGGCCGCACCGCGGCGTCGACCCGGGCGTCGAAGCCGCGCAGCACCCGGGTACGCCCCGGCGCCAGGTCGGCCAGCGCCGTGTCCAGCTCGGTCAGGTCGGCGGTGGGCAGCCCCAGCTCGGTCGACCTCTCGTGCAGCGTGGGCCGGCGGCCCACCCACAGCTCGCCGTTGCGGCTGCGGAAGAACTCGTCGGTCTCCCGCGACGACCGGGGCCGCATGTACAGCGTGGCGTCGCCGTTCGGGCGCAGCACCAGCACGCTGTCCGGTTCGAGGTCGCCGGTCAGGTACGCGAAGTCGCTGCCCGCCCGGAACGGGTGGTCGGTGTCGTTGGCGCGTACCTTTTCGTTGCCGGTGGGGATGACCAGCGTCTCGCCGGGGAAGGCCGCGGCGAGCGCGGCGCGCCGCTTGGCGTAGTTGGGCACCTCGGGGCGGGGACCGACCGGTAGTTCGCTGTCCCGCCAGCCCTGCCGCATGAACGCCAGGAACGCCTCCGGGAAGTCGGGGTCGTGTGATTCGGTGCCGTCCGCCGGCTTGCCCTGCTGGGTCCGCTCCTCGGCCATGTCCGCCTCCTTGAGCCTCGTCGCTGGTGCAGACGGTACCGCGCGCACGGGAGCGGGGAGAGCCTGCGGTGCCGCGACGGCCGCTCCGGCCGCGTGGAAAGATGGCCATCATGTGCGGACTCCTGGCCTTTTTCAGCGCGCGCGGTGACGCCGCTGCCCACCGCGACCACATCGCAAGCGCACTGGAGTGCCTGCACCACCGCGGCCCGGACGAGACCGGGGTCGAGGTGGTGGGCGACGCCTCCGGCCGCTACGCGGACGGCGTGTTCGCGCACAAGCGCCTGGCGATCATCGATGTGGCCCTCAGTCACGAGCCCCTGCCGTACGCGAACGGTCGTTACCTGCTCACCTTCAACGGTGAGATCTACAACTACATCGAGCTGCGGGACGAGTTGATCCGGGACTTCGGCGCCCAGTTCGCCACGAACGGCGACGGTGAGGTGATCGTCGCCGGCTACCACTACTGGGGCGAGCAGGTGCTCACCCGGCTGCGCGGCATGTTCGCCTTCGTGATCTGGGACCGGCAGGAGCGGCGGGCGTTCGGCGCCCGGGACTACTTCGGCATCAAGCCGCTGCATTACCTGCAGACCCAGGACGGCCTCTACCTCGCCTCGGAGAAGAAGGCGCTGCTGCCGTTCGCGCAGTCCGCGTATCAGGGCGACGCCGGGATCGACACCGCCAATCTGAGTCACTACCTGACCCTGCAGTACGTGCCGGAGCCGGGCACCCTGCACAAGGGGATCAGTCGGATCGGGTCGGGGGAGTACCTGACCTGGACCCCGGGCGGCCGGATCGAGGTGCGCCGGTGGTACCGGCCGGTGTTCCGGCCGGCGCCGGTGGCCGACGAGCAGAAGCTCTACCACGAGATCCGGGAGACGCTGCGGGAGAGCGTCCGGATGCACATGCGCTCGGACGTGCCGGTCGGCTCCTTCCTCTCCAGCGGCATCGACTCCACCGCCGTGGTCGCCCTGGCCCGGGAGTTCAACCCGAACATCCTCACCTTCACCGTCGGGTACGACGTGCCCGGCTACTCCGAGATCGACGTGGCCCAGGACTCGGCCCGGCACCTCGACGTGACCACCATCCCCACCAAGATCGGGCCGCAGGACATGATCGAGGCGCTGCCCAAGATCGTCTGGCACCTGGACGACCCGGTGGCCGACCCGGCGCTGGTGCCGCTCTACTTCGTGGCGAAGAAGGCCGCCGAGCACGTCACGGTGGTGCTCTCCGGCGAGGGCGCGGACGAGTTCTTCGGCGGCTACACCATCTACCGCGAGCCGCTGTCGCTGAGCACCGTGAACGGCCTGCCGGGCGGGGTGCAGAAGGGCCTGCGGGCGGTGTCGAAGGCCATCCCCCAGGGCGTCAAGGGCAAGAGCTTCCTGGAGCGCGGCACCACCCCGATCGAGGAGCGCTACTACGGCAACGCCCGGATGTTCACCGAGGAGGAGAAGCAGCACCTGCTGCGCCGCTACGACCCCTCGGTCCGCTACACCGACGTCACCGCGCCGATCTACGCCGAGTGCACCGAGCTGGACGACGTCACCAAGATGCAGTACGTCGACCTCTACACCTGGCTGCGCGGCGACATCCTGGTCAAGGCCGACCGGATCTCGATGGCGCACTCGCTGGAGGTGCGGGTGCCCTTCCTGGACCGCGAGGTGTTCAACGTGGCGGCCGGCATCCCGGTCGACCTGAAGCTGCCGCCGCGCTCCGAGGCCACCAAGTACGCCATGCGCCAGGCGCTGCAGGGCGTCGTCCCGCCGGCCATCGTCAACCGCAAGAAGCTCGGCTTCCCGACCCCGACCCGGGTCTGGTTGCGCGGCGAGATGTACGAGTGGGCCCGGCACGTGCTGGCCACCTCCGGCGCCGGTGACCTGATCGACCTGTCGTACGCGATGCGGCTGCTGGAGGAGCACAAGCGGGAGGAGGCGGACCACTCCCGCAAGGTGTGGACGGTGCTGATCTTCTGCATCTGGCACGCCATCTTCGTGGCCAAGACCCTCGACCCGGGCATCCAGCGCAACCAGTCCGCCCTGCTGACCAAGCCCGTCGTCGGCAGCATGGTCCGCTGAGCCGCGCGCGCGTCCGCCAGGATCGGGGTACGACCGACACGGGGAGCAGCGACTGTGGTTGCTTTCCTTTCAGAGCTGTCCACAATTGACTGTTGTGGGTAGCGTGTATCGGATCGGTGAGTTCGCCAAGCGGGTGGGCCGTTCGGTGAGTACGGTGCGTCGGTGGGAGGTGGAGGGTCGGATCACGGCTCGTCGTCTGCCGTCGGGTCAGCGGTATTTCGACGATTCTGATGTGCGCAGGGTGTTGCAGCCGGGCTTCGACGCCGGGCGGCGGAAGCTTGTGGTGTATTGCCGGGTGTCGTCGCCGGGAGAAGTTCCTGGCGTTGATGGATGCGGTCGACCGGGGTGAGGTCGCCACGCTGGTGGTGGCGCACAAGGACAGGTTGGCCCGGTTCGGGTGCGACTTTCTGGAGCATGTGGCGGCGCGTGGCGGCTGCGATCTCGTCGTCGCCAATCAGGAGTCACTGTCCCCACAGCAGGAACTGGTGGAGGACTTGTTGGCCATCGTGCACGCCTTCTCGTGCCGGCTGGACGGTCTGCGCCGCTACGAGGAGGAACTCGAAGGGGTGGACCTGACCGTGGGGGATGACCGGTGAAGGTCACCCGCATCGCCTACTCGGCCCGGCTGAACCCAGGTAAGTACGCTGGCCTGGTGGAGCAGGCCCGTCGGTTGGGCCGGGTGCGCAGCGAGGTGTGGCAGCGGTACGGGTCCGTGCGCGGTGTCGGGTCCGGGTTGACCGACCGGCAGGTGCGGGACCGGTGGCTGGCCGATGGCACGCACGCGTTGTCTGGTGTGTTGGCGAATGCGTGGAAGGAAACCGTCCGCGACGCCATGGCTGACATCGCCGCGAACCTGGAGGCGGCCAAAGTGCAGGTCCGGCGGGCGATCAGCCGACGCACGAGCGATCCGGCCGAGCGCAAGCGAATGTTCGGCGCGCTGAAGGCCGACCAGTGGGCCGCTGATCCGTTCCTGGCACGGCAGATGCGCAAGCATTGGAAGCGTGGCCGCAACCGCACGCACAATCAGATCGTGGTGCGCGCCGACAAGTACAACACGGTCGTCGATGGGCGGGGCCGGTTGTGGCTGGCCGTTCCCGGTCTCGAACGCCGCAAGATGGTCAAGATCCCGCTGTCGACGACCGTGGCCCCGGCGGGGACGTTGCGGCTGATCCTGCGTGGCGGCCGAGTCGAGGTGCACTACCAGATCGACGCATCGCAGATGCCGTCGTCGCAGCGGCCGTGCGGCGAGGCGACGATCGGTGTGGACAAGGGCTACACCGAAGCCCTCACCGACTCCGACGGCCAGCCCCACGGTGAACAACTCGGCGACCTGCTCACCCGCGAGTCGGACCGGTTGAAGGAACGAAACCGACGTCGGGCGAAGCTACGCTCGATCGCCAACACCGCCGCGCTCCGCGGTGACCACGCGAAGGCCCACCGGATCAAGGCCAACAACCTCGGCACGATCAAGCGGGACCGGCAGGCCGCCCGGCACCGGGCGCGGGTGCGTACGGAGATCTTCACCGCCGTGCACGAGGTCGTCGACAAAGCGAACACGGTGATCGCTGAAGACCTCACCAAACGCTTCATCGGCCGCAAGAAGCTTCCTAAGAACATCAACCGGCGTCTCGCCGCGTGGACCAAAGGAGTCACCGCCGAGGCCCTGAAAAGCGTGTCGGAGCGTAGAGGTTCTGCGCACGTTCCCGTCAACGCCGCCTACACCTCACAAACCTGCCACCGCTGCGGCGACTTCGGCCGACGCAGTGGGGACCGGTTTCACTGCACAGAGTGCGGGGTGGTGTGGCAGGCTGACGTGAACGCCGCGATCAACATCCTGCGAAGAGCCGGCGACCCCGACATCGCCCTGCACACACCGCACCGGCGGGTGAAGCAGATCCTGCAGGACCGGACCGATCGCCACCGGACCAGACTGCCGGTCCAGGACTCCAGCCCAGCCACCGCTGGGCGGAGAGCGAAACATCCGAACCACTCAACTATGAGCAAGAAGTAGGAAGCAGGCAGGATGGGCTACGCGGTGGTGCTCGGCGAGGCGCTGGTCGACCTGCTCGAGACCAGTTATGACGGGCAACCCTGCTACCGGCAGGCGATCGGCGGCGGGCCGCTCAACGTGGCCGTGGCGGTGGCCCGGCTGGGCGGCGACGTCGAGTTCGTCGGGTCGCTCGGCGACGACGCGCTCGCCGAGCGGATCCGCGCCTTCCTCGGCGAGGCCGGCGTCGGGCTGGCCGGAGCGGTCACCGTACCGGCGCCGACGGCGTTGGCGGTGGCCACCTTCGCCGGCCCGGAACCGGACTTCCGTTTCTACGGTGAGCCCCGCTCGTACGGGCTGCTCACCGCCGACCACCTGGACGTGGCCCTGGTCGAGGGCGCCGACGTGCTCTACTGCGGCTCGATCGTGCTGCTCCACCCGCCGGTGCTGGCCGCCGCCCGGCGCGCCTGGGCGACCGCCGGGGCGCTGCGGGTGTTCGACCCGAACGTCCGTCCCCGGCTGCTCGACGGGTCCGGCGCGCTGGACGGGCTGCGCGAGGTGGTCGCCGAGTTCGCCGCGAGCGCGCACCTGGTGAAGCTGAGCACCGCCGACGCGGCCCTGCTCTACCCGCACGAGCCGGTGGAGGGGGTCGCCGCGTACCTGCGGGAGCTGGGGGCGGCCACCGTGGTGGTCACCCTGGGCGCGGACGGCGCGCTGGTCGCCGCCGCCGACGACGTGGTACGCGTCCCCGCCCCGAAGGTCCAGGCGGTGGACGCGACCGGCGCCGGGGACTCGGTGATGGGCGCGTTGATCGCCGAGTTGCTGGCCGCCGGCGAACCGGTGGACCCGGTCGGTTGGCGGGACCGGGTCGCCTTCGCCCTGCGCGTCGCCGGGGTGGTCTGCGAGTCTCCCGGCGGCGCCGTCGCCATGCCCACCCGCGCCGCCGTGCTCGCCCGCTTCCCCGCCTGACCGCCTGGGCGAGGGCCAAGATCATGCTCGAGCCGTGAAGTAGGGGCCTCCGGGCGGCGAGGAGGCCCCCGGTTTCCTGGATCGAGGGTGATCCCGGATGTGGTTTTTCGCCCGGTGTCAGGCGGTGCCGTCGAGCTCGGCGTAGCCGCGGCGGGCGGCGAGCAGACCGGGGCGGGCGCCGAAGGGCGACTCCGCCGCCACCCGCTCGGGCGGGGCGCTGCCGGTGTGGCCGGCCCGGATCAGCCAGGCCTGCTGGACCAACTGGGCGTGCTGGGCCCGGACGAACTCCACGTCGACCGGCGTGCCGTGCCCGGGCACCACCACCGTGCCGGGGGTGGTCAGCCGCAGCAGGTCGGCCACCGCGTCCGGCCACTGCAGCGGGTACGACTCCTCGAAGGCCGGCGGACCGCTCTGCTCCACCAGATCGCCGGCGACCAGCACGTCCGCGTCCGGCACGTGCACCACCAGGTCGGCGTCGGTGTGCCCGTGCCCCGGGTGCCGCAGCAGCACCCGCCGGCCGCCGACGTCGAGCACCGTCTCCTCGCGCACCGGGTGCGTCGGGGCCAGCAGCTCGGTCCCGGCCAGCTCGGCGGCGAGCGCCGGCTGCTCGTCGCGCATCTCCTCGTACGCCGCCCGGCGCAGCTCGTCGGGGCGGTCGCGCAGCGCGACGGCGGCCAGCTCGTGGGCGTAGACCGGACGGGGCGGGTCGGCGGCCAGGGTGGCGTTGCCGAAGCAGTGGTCGAAGTGGTGGTGGGTGTTGACGATCGTCCACGGGTGCGCGGTGACCGCCCGGGCGGCCTCGGCCAGCTCCCGGGCCTGTCCGGCGGTGGAGAGGGTGTCCACCAGCAGGGCCGCGTCGTCGCCCACCACCAGCGTCACGTTGACCTGCAGCAGCGGCTCGCGCAGCAGGTGGACGCCGTCGGCGATCTCGACGAATCGGGCGGTCATGACGCCCGCGAGGCGCGCTCCAGGAAGCGCTGCCGGTCGACCAGCACGCGCTCGACCCGGCCATCGGCCACGATCTCGTCGCCTTCGGCGACCGTCACCTCGAACAGCAGGCGCCGGCCGTCGACCTTGGCCAGCCGGGCCCAGGCGACCACCGTCCGCCCGACCAGGGTCGGCGCCCGGTGGTCCAGTTCGACGCGGAGCCCGACGGTGGTCTGTCCGGTCGGCATCCGCGTCGCGGTGGCCGCCACGGTCGCCGCCTCGACGAGGGCGAGCACCCGCGGCGTGCCGAGCACCGGCACGTCACCGGAGCCGACCGCCTGCGCGGTGTCGGCGTCCGTGACGGTCAGCTCGACCCGGGCGGCGAGGCCCGGCGCGAAGGGCGTCTCCGGCTGCTCCTGCATGCCCCGAGCCTAGACGAGGCGGGGCGGGGACGCCCGCTCTCCGTACCGTCGTTCCTTCGGCCGGCGGGTGGTCGCCGTCAGTCGATCCGTGGCCCGCCGTTAACCTTGACCGCGATGGCCGTCGTGACAGACCCCCAGCCCCCCGCCCGGACCGGTACCACCTCCTCGCCCGACGGCGGACGCCGCCGGGTGGTGGCCATGACGATCTGGGCGCTCGGCTTCGTGGCCGCATGGTTCGCCATCGGCCTGCCGACCGACCCCGCGTACGCCTTCCTCTGGATCTGGGCGGGCACCATCGCCTGGCACTCCGCCCGGCCGTGGCGCAGCCATCTGCGCTTCGCCCGGGACTGGATCCCGGTGGTGCTGCTGCTGGCCGCGTACAACCTCTCCCGGGGGTTCGCCGACAACGGCGCGACGCCGCACGCCATGGAGCTGATCGTCGCCGACCGGTTCATGCTGGGCTGGGCCACCGGCGGCGAGGTGCCCACGGTCTGGCTCCAGCAGCACCTCTACCGGCCCGAGGTGCACTGGTGGGACGTGCTGGTCAGCTGGGTCTACTTCTCCCACTTCGTGGCGACGCTGGCCGCCGCGGCGGTGCTCTGGCTGCGCGACCGCGCGCGCTGGGGGGCGTACATGCGGCGCTGGGGCTTCCTCTGCGCGGCCGGGCTGGCCACCTACTTCCTCTACCCGGCCGCCCCGCCGTGGTGGGCCGCGCAGAACGGCCTGCTCACCGAGGTCGCCCGGATCTCCACTCGGGGCTGGAAGGAGATCGGCATGCACGGCGCGGGCAATCTGCTCAACGCCGGGCAGATCGCCTCCAACCCGGTCGCCGCCATGCCGTCACTGCACACCGCGTTCGCCCTCTTCGTGGTGCTGTTCTTCCTGCGCTCGGTGCGGAAGCGCTGGTGGCCGCTGCTGCTCGCGTACCCACTGGCGATGACCTTCACCCTCATCTACAGCGGCGAGCACTACCTGATCGACGTGCTGGTCGGCTGGGCCTACGTCGGGCTGACCTTCCTGGTGGTCGGCCTGGCCGAGCGCTGGTGGGCGGCCCGCCGGGCGCGGCCCGCGGCGGCCGCCGGTGGCCCGCAGCAGGCCGTGCCGGCCCCGGCAGCCCCGGTCGACGCCGAGCCGCCCGTCGCCGACCCGGTGCCCGCCGAACGCTGAGGTGCCGGGGACCGGCGCGGTGCCGGCCGGGAATGCCCCGGTCAGCGTCGCCGGCCCCGGCCGGCGTGCCGGGCCGCGTGCGCCCGCGCGGTCAGCTCGGCCGCCAGGTCCCACGCCTCGGCCAGGTCCCGGTCGGGCGCGGCCGCACCCGACCCGCCGGCGGTGTCGGCGTGCACCGTGGCCAGCCGCAGCCGCCGCTGTGCCGGACCCTGGGTCACCCGGACGCTCTGGATCCGGGCGTACGGCACCAGCGTCAACTGGCGGGTGAGCAGCCCGGAACGGGCGACGAACACCCGCTCGTCGAGGCCGGCGCCGACCGCCGCGCGGGTCAGCGGACGCAGCCAGCGCGCCCGCCGTGGCGGCGCCGTCGACGGCAGCGCGGCCAGCCGTACGCCGGGCAGCACCTCCGCGACGATCAGCTCGCCGGTCCGCGCGTCGCCGACCGGCAGCAGCCGGTCCGGCCGGTTCCGGTCGTCCGGCTCGGCGGCCGAGTAGCCGGCCACCTCTAGCCGCAGCCGCAGCCAGCCCTTCATCCGCCAGAGCAGGGGCCAGGTCACCCGGACGGTCTGCACCCGGTGCAGCGGGACGGTCTGCACCCGGGTCTCCAGCAGGCCGTTGTGGACGCGCAGCGTGCCGTCGTCCCGGTCGAGCCGGAACGACCAGTCGTCGAGCACCCGGCGCACCGGTTGCAGCACGACGCCGGCCATCGCGGTGAGGGTGCTGGCCACCGCGATGAACGACCAGGACCCCTCGGAGAGGAACTGCGCCACCACGAAGGCGACGCCGAACGGGAGCAGGAACGCCTGCGGGGTGAGCAGTTGGCTGACCAACAGGTCCTGGTTGCGTACGGCGTGTAGCCGGCGCCCGGCCGGCGCCGGTGGCGGCGGCGCGCCGGCCGCGGGCGGGACGACCTCGGGCGCGCGGCCGGCGACGGCGAGCAGCCGCTGCCGCAGCGCGCCGGCCTCGGCCACCCCCAGGTACGCCAGCGGCGCCTCGGTCTTGCCCCCGCCGACCACCTCCAGCCGCAGCTCGGCCAGCCCGGTCAGCTGCGCCAGCAGCGGCCGGACCACCTCCACCGCCTGCAACCGCTCCAGCGGGATCGCCCGGGTACGCCGCCAGAGCAGGCCCTCGTGCACCCGCAGTTCGCGGCCCACCACGTGGTAGCCGGTGTTCCACCAACTCACCACGGCCAGCACGGTGGCCCCGGCCACGAAGACCGCCACCAGCACGGTGAACCAGCCGAAGCCGACCCGGGACAGCGTCGACCAGGACAGGCCGGCGATGACCACGACCAGAGACTTGGCACCGTGCAGCACCGGGCTCAGCGGATGCAGCCGCTGCCGCGGCTCCTCGCCCCCGGGCGGCGGCAGGGTGGGACTCCCCGGCCAGCCGGGACCGCCCCCGGCCGGCGCCCACGGACCGGGTCCGGGTGGCGCCCACGGGCCCGGTCCGGGTGGCGCCCACGCGCCGGGTCCGGGCTGGCCGTAGCCGGGCGACGGGGCGGGCTGTCCGTAGCCGAGGGGAGGCGGGGCGGGCTGGCCGTGGCCGGGCGGTGGAATGGGCTGGCCGTGGCCGGGCTGGGGTGGCCCGGGCCGGTCGGACGGGGGCCAGGTGGGGCCGGCGGGGCCCGGCGCGGGCGGCGCTGGCTGGCCGTACCCGGGGTGCGGCCACGGGGCCGGAGCGGCGGGCCGCTCGTCCCCGGCCGGCTGCGGCACCGGGCCGGGCTCCTGGCCGGCCTGGTGCGGTGCCGGGTCGGCCGGGTGCGGGATCGGGGCGCCGGGCTCGGGGTCGGCCGGGCCGTGGCTCACAGCCCCTCCGCCCGGTCCTCGCCCAGCGCGGTCAGCCGGTCCCGCAGCCGGGACGCCTCCGCCGGCCGCAGACCGGGCACCCGGGCGTCGCTCGCCGCCGCGGCCGTGTGCAGCTGCACCGTGGCCAGGTCGAACGCTCGCTCCAGCGGGCCCGCGGTCACGTCGACGAACTGCATCCGCGAATACGGAACGATGGACAGCCGCCGGACCAGCAGCCCGTGCCGGACCAGCAGGTCGTTCTCCCGCTCGGCGTAACCCCACGCGTGCACGGCCCGGACGATGGTGACCGCCCGCCAGGCGGCCAGCAGGACCGCGACGCCGAGGACGACGCCGGGCAGCCAGTGGCCGGTGATCGCCCAGGCCACGCCGAGCACCAGCAGCGCCACGGCGAACCCGATGCCGAGCCGGATCAGCTCCACCCAGATCAGGTCGCGGGAGATCGGCTGCCACCGGACCGTGTCCGGCCAGGGCTCCAGGGGGCCGGGCCGGGTCGGCGGGCGGCCGGCGAGGTCATCACCGTTCACCGGGGTGATCCGCTCCGCTGGCGCACGCCGCCGCCTCGCTTCGCCCGACGCCGGCGCGAGGCGCCCGGTTGCTGAGCTGAATGGTTCCCTCGCTCCGCTCGCTCACGCTTCGAGCGTAGGCGATTCCGGCACCGCCACCACCTCGCGGAGGAAGCCGCGCGCGTCGAGGAACCCCCTGAGGGACTCGCGGTGCTCGGCGCAGGCGAGCCAGGTCTTGCGCCGGTTGGCGTCGTGCAGGCGGGGATTGTTCCAACGCAGGGCCCAGACGGCGAGGGCGCGGCACCCCCGCGCCGAGCAGATCAGCGCCTCGTCGGCGGGAGTGGGAATGGTCACCGGGGCGAGTCTAGGCCCGCACGCCCGGGAAGCTTAGCGCCGGGCGGCCACGGGGGGAGCCGCCCGGCGACGGGGTGAATCGTACACACGCTGGACCCCTTGTTGTCCACCCGTGTTCAGCGTTTTCCGTGCGGTGGGACGGCGCGGCGAAAATGGTCCCTCTCCCGCCCTCGGCTCTCAGCCGGGCATGACAGTCTTGATACGCACCAGCCGCGACGACGACCAAGCTGTGGAGGACCGGTGGCCCAGCCGACCACGCCCGACGCCCCGACCCCGACCGAGGCCGTGCCGGGCGCGCCGCCCCCGGCGATCACCACCCCGGCCCAGGACGCCACCCTGCTGGAGCGGGCGCTGTTCGAGATCAAGCGGGTCATCGTCGGCCAGGACCGGATGGTCGAGCGGATGTTCGTGGCCCTGCTCGCCCGGGGGCACTGCCTGCTGGAGGGGGTGCCCGGCGTGGCCAAGACCCTCGCCGTGGAGACCCTGGCCAAGGTGGTCGGCGGATCGTTCGCCCGGGTGCAGTTCACCCCGGACCTCGTGCCGGCCGACATCATGGGCACCCGGATCTACCGGCAGTCCAGCGAGAAGTTCGACGTCGAGCTGGGCCCGGTGTTCGTCAACTTCCTGCTCGCCGACGAGATCAACCGAGCCCCGGCGAAGGTGCAGTCGGCGCTGCTGGAGGTGATGAGTGAGCGCCAGGTGTCCATCGGCGGGGAGACCCATCGGGTGCCCGACCCGTTCCTGGTGATGGCGACCCAGAACCCGATCGAGCAGGAGGGGGTCTACCCGCTGCCGGAGGCGCAGCGGGACCGCTTCCTCATGAAGATCGTGGTTGGCTATCCGACCGACGCCGAGGAGCGGGAGATCGTCTACCGGATGGGTGTGGCCCCGCCCGAGCCGACCCGGGTCTTCGACACCCCGGACCTGATCGCCCTGCAGCGCAAGGCCGACCAGGTCTTCGTGCACAACGCCCTGGTCGACTACGCGGTCCGGCTGGTGCTCGCCACCCGCGCCCCCGCCGAGCACGGCATGCCGGACGTCGCGCAGCTGATCCAGTACGGCGCCAGCCCGCGCGCCTCGCTCGGCCTGGTGCGGGCCACCCGGGCGTTGGCGCTGCTGCGTGGCCGGGACTACGCGCTGCCGCAGGACGTGCAGGACATCGCCCCGGACATCCTGCGGCACCGGCTGGTGCTCAGCTACGACGCGCTCGCCGACGACGTGCCGGCCGACCACATCGTGCACCGGGTGATGTCGACCATCCCGCTGCCGGCGGTCGCGCCCCGGCAGCAGGCCACGCCGCCGCCACCGGCCGCGCCGCCCGGCGCCGGCTGGCCCGGGCAGCGGCCGTGACGCCACCCACCCGGCTGCCGGCCACCGGCGACCGCTCCGGGGCCGTCCTCGCCCGGTTGCAGCTGATGGTCACCCGCAAGCTTGACGGGTTGCTCCAGGGCGACTACGCCGGGCTGCTGCCCGGGCCGGGCAGCGAGGCGGGGGAGTCCCGCGAGTACCGCCCCGGCGACGACGTACGCCGGATGGACTGGCCGGTCACCGCGCGGACCACGACGCCGCACGTGCGGCGTACGGTGGCCGACCGGGAGCTGGAGACCTGGCTGGCGGTGGACCTCTCGGCCAGCCTGGACTTCGGCACCGGGCAGTGGCTCAAGCGGGACGTGGTGGTGGCCGCCGCGGCCGCCCTGGTCCACCTGACCGTCCGCGGCGGCAACCGGATCGGCGCGGTGGTCGGCACCGGGAGTGCGGTGCCCGCGCCCACCGGCCGGTGGCGTGGCGGCCCGCCGGCCGGCGGCCCGGGCACCCTGCTGCGGCTGCCGGCGCGGGCCGGCCGCAAGGAGGCGCAGGGGATGCTCCGGGCCATCGCCGGGACGGAGATCCGGCCGGGGCGCAGCGACCTCGGCGCGCTGGTCGACATGCTCAACCGGCCGCCCCGGCGGCGGGGGGTGGCGGTGGTCATCTCCGACTTCCTCGCACCACCGCAGCAGTGGGGCCGGCCGCTCCGTAAGCTGCGGGTCCGGCACGACGTGCTGGCGATCGAGGTGGTCGACCCGCGCGAGCTGGAGCTGCCCGACGTGGGGGTGCTGCCGGTGGTCGACCCGGAGACGGGGGAGCTGCACGAGGTGCAGACCGCCGACCCGGGCCTGCGCCGCCGGTACGCCGATGCAGCGGCCGTCCAGCGCGCGGCCGTCGCCGCCGAGCTGCGCGCCGCCGGCGCGGCCCATCTGCGACTGCGTACCGACCGAGACTGGCTGCTGGACATGGTGCGGTTCGTGGCCGCGCAGCGGCACGCCCGGACCCGAGGGACGACCCGATGATCCGTTTTCTGCAACCGTGGTGGCTGCTGGCCGTGCTGCCGGTGCTCGCCCTGGCCGCCGCGTACGTCTGGCGGCAGCTGCACCGCCGGGCGTACGCGATGCGGTTCACCAACGTCGACCTGCTGCGTACCCTCGCGCCCAAGGGGCTGGGCTGGCGGCGGCACGTGGCGGCGACGGCGTTCCTGCTCTGCCTGCTGGTGCTGTCCACCGCGTTGGCCCGGCCGGCGATCGACACCCGGGAGCCGCTGGAACGGGCCACCGTGATGCTGGCCATCGACGTGTCGCTGTCGATGCAGGCCGACGACGTGGCGCCGAACCGCCTCGAAGCCGCCCAGGAGGCGGCCAAGCAGTTCGTCGGGGAGCTGCCGGAGACCTACAACCTCGGGCTGGTCTCCTTCGCCAAGTCGGCGAACGTGCTGGTCCCGCCGACCAAGGACCGGGCCGCCGTGACCACCGCCATCGACGGGCTGGTGCTGGCCGAGGCGACCGCCACCGGCGAGGCCGTCTTCACCTGCCTGGAGGCGATCCGCTCGGTGCCCGCCGACGGCGCGGCCGGCATCCCGCCGGCCCGGATCGTGCTCCTCTCCGACGGCTACCGCACCTCGGGGCGGTCGGTGGAGGAGGCGGCCGCGGCGGCGCAGGCGGCCAACGTGCCGGTCTCCACCATCGCGTTCGGCACCGACTCGGGCCAGGTCGACATCGGCGGCCAGTTGCAGCGGGTGCCGGTGGACCGGGCGGCGCTGTCCCAGCTCGCGGAGACCACCCAGGGCTACTTCTACGAGGCCGCCTCGGTGAGCGAGTTGAAGCGGGTCTACCAGGACATGGGCAGCTCGATCGGGTTCCGGACCGAGCCGCGGGAGATCACCCAGTGGTACGCGGGGATCGCGCTGCTGCTCGCCCTCTGCGCGGGTGCGCTGAGCCTGCTCTGGTCGTCCCGCCTGGTCTGAGGCGGGACGGCCGGCGGGGCGGACGCTGGGGCCGGCCGGGGTGCGTCCCGGTCGGCGGTCAGCGACCGCCGGCCAGGACGAAGAGGACGGCCACCCAGAGAGCGGCGAGGGTGAAGCCCAGCGGGGCGACGTAACGGCTCATGGGACTGCTCCGTGGCGACGGACGGTCCGGGCGGCGCGGGCCGGGACCGCGGGGATGGATCAGGACGTACGCACACGAAGTCGTGACCGGGTTGCTCCGCCACCGGCGGGCCGCGCACCAGGATCGCTCGGCCGGCGGCCGAGGAGGCGGGCGGTGCACCGAGGCGGGAAGCGGGGTCAGCTACGCCGACTGAGTCGCGGCTCAGTGGGGCTGACGATCGGCCCGGCCACGACTGGAAGGATCGCCATCTCGCACGGCGATCACCTCCTCCGGTCGGCGGGGCACGAAGGTCACGGGCGATCCCGCCCGCAAACGGGGATCATCGTACACCCGGCGCGCCGGCACCCCGTACTCGGCCGACCGGTCCGCCCGCGCCGTCCGGCCGACAGCGCCAGCGGCGGCTCCCGATCGGGAGCGCACCAGCACCGCCAGGACCAGCGCGAGGAGCGGCAGCCAGCACAGTCGCGTGGCCAGCCAGCCGGGGCCGTCGGGCGGGGTGTGCAGCCCGGGCTGCGGGCCGGCGAACCGGGCGGTCAGCGCGCTGACCCCGACCAGGACCGGCTGGTGGCAGAGGTAGACCCGCATGGCGTGCCGGTTCATCCCGCGGACCAGGCGGGCCGGCGCGGGCCGGTCGCCCAGCCGGCGCAGGGCCGGTCCGGCCAGCAGCCCGGCGCCGACCTGCGCCACGGACAGGGCGATGGCGAACAGCGAGGGCGGGCTGAGGTTCGACCGGCCGGCGCCGGGCACCCCGACCGCGCTGGCCGGGTAGCCGAGGGCGAGCAGCGCGGCCAGCGCGACGGCCCCGACGGCGACCAGCGCCACGGCCGGGCGACGCCCGGCGAGCCGTCCCTCGGCGTGCGCCAGCCCGAGCAGGTAGGGCACCGACCACGCGGCGAGGACGGCGACCGGCAGCAGCCAGGGGCGCGCCGCCGGCAGGCGTACGGCGAGGTCCGTCCCGGCGACCACGGCGACCGCGGGCAGCACGCAGCGCACCGGTCCCCAGCGCCGTACGGCGGCGCGCAGCGGCGCGGTGAGCGCGGAGAGGGCGACCAGGGGCAGCAGGAACCACAGCGGGCTGGCGGTCAGCGTCACCGCGACGCTGAGGATGTCGTCCCGGGTGCCCAGCACGATGGCGACCAGCAGCCCGGCTGCACCCAGGCCGAGCAGCGCCAGGGCGGGCAGCACCAGGCGGTCCAGCCGGCGGAGCAGCCACCGCGCGGGGCGGCCGGGAAAGCCGGCCAGCGAGTGGGCGGCGGCGTGACCGGCGGTGAAGAAGAAGAGGCCCAGCGTCTGGAACAGCCAGCTGGCCGGGGCCAGCGCCGGCATGGTGGCCAGCGGGCTGGTCTGGTGCACGGTTCCGTCGGGTGTCAGCACCAGGGCGGTGACCAGCCAGTGGCCCAGCACCACGCCGCCGATGGCGTACGCCCGCAGCGCGTCCACGGCGCGATCCCTCATCGCGCGACCCCCGCCCGGGCCTCGCCGCCCAGCACCACCGCGGCGACCGCCGGCAGCGTCGCCGTGCCGGGCACCAGGTAGCCGTCGTGCCCGGCGACGCCGTCGACCGGCAGCGGCCGGGCGCCGAAGGCGGAGTCGCCGGGCCGGGTGCCGTGCCCGAGACCGGGCAGCCGTACCTGCGGCACCCGGCGGATCCAGTCGGTCGGCGCCTCGGCCGCCCACACCCGGACGCCGCCGAGCTGGCCGGCCCGGTCCACGCCGGTGCCGATGCCGCCGAGGGTCACCAGATCGGTGACCTGCGCCGGGGCGCGCCGGGCGGCGCGCCCGGCCACCAGCGCCCCGTAGCTGTGCCCGATCAGGGTGACTGCCGCGTCGGGCCGGTGGGCGGCCAGGGTGCGCAGCGTGCCGAGCAGCGCCGTCGCGCCCCGGTCGGCGCTGGCGGGCCCGGCCGCGGTGAGGATCCCGTCCGGCGCGTCGTAGCCCAGCCAGGCCAGCACCGCCACCCGGGCCGCCGGGTCGTCCGCCCGCAGCTCCCGGTACAGGTCGCGGGCCTGGCGGGCCGGGGCGCGCCGGGCCACCCCGCCGAGCCCGCGGTCGAAGTCCCGCAGCGTGCTGCCCACCCCGGGCACCAGCACCGCGATCCGATCGGCGGTGGCCAGGTCGCCCAGCACCTCCACGGCGAGGCCGTCGCCGCGCGGCTCGAAGACCAGGAACTGCCGGCCGTCCGCGGCCCACCGGTCGTACGGCGGGCCGCCCGCGCGAAGCTGTGCGGCCACCGCCGGATACGCCTCGACGTACGCCGCCGGCGCGACCGGACCGGGCCGGCCCGGTGCCAGCAGGCCGAGTCCGAGCAGCGCGGTCGCCGCCGCGCGGGCGGGTCGGGTCCAGTGCATTCTCGTGCTCCCTCCGGAAGTGGTCCGGCGGAAGCGTGCGGTGCGGGCGGGTCGAAGATCGTCACCCTGGGGACTGGTTCCCGGCGTGCTACCGGGGAGCTACTCGCCGGCGGCCACCAGACCCGTCTCGTAGGCCAGCACGACGGCCTGGGCGCGGTCGCGGAGCTGGAGCTTGGCCAGGATCCGCCCGACATGCGTCTTCACGGTCTGCTCGGCGACCACGAGGTCCGCGGCGATCTCCGTGTTGGAGCGGCCCCGGGCGATCAGCCGGAGCACGTCGGTCTCCCGGGGGGTCAGCGCGGCCAGGTCGGTCGGGCGGGGCCGGCGCCGGCCGGGGCGGGCGGCGAACTCGGCGATCAGCCGCCGGGTCACCGACGGGGCGAGCAGCGCGTCGCCGGCCGCCACCACCCGGACGGCGTGCACCAGGTCGGCGGCGGGGGCGTCCTTGAGCAGGAAGCCGCTCGCCCCGGCGCGCAGCGCCTCGTAGACGTAGTCGTCCAGGTCGAAGGTGGTCAGGATGAGCACCCGGGGGCGGTCGGTCCGGCGGTCGCCGAGCAGTTGGCGGGTGGCGGCGAGCCCGTCCAGCACCGGCATCCGCACGTCCATCAGCACCACGTCCGGGTCCAGCCGGCGGGACGCCTCGACCGCCGCCGCGCCGTCCGCGGCGTCCCCGACGACGAGCAGGTCCGGCTGGGCGGCCAGCAGCGCGCCGAAGCCCTGCCGGACCATCGCCTGGTCGTCCGCGATCAGCACCCGGATCATCCGCCTGCACCCTCCGTGTCGTACGGCAACTCCGCGACGACGGTGTACCCGCCGCCGGGGACCGGCCCGGCGGCGAACGTACCGCCCAGCGCGAGGGCCCGTTCCCGCATCCCGGTCAGCCCGTGTCCGGCGCCCCGCTCGGCCACCCTCGGCCCGCCGGTGCCGGCGGTGTTCTCCACGCGTACGGCCAGGGCGTGGGGATCGGGGCGGACGGTGACCCGCACCGCGGCGCCGGCGGCGTGCCGGGCGGCGTTCGCCAGCCCCTCCTGCACGATCCGGTACGCGGCCAGCCCGATCGGCGTCGGCGTCCCGGCGGCGGGTGCCGGGCTGTCCAGGGTGACTGCGAGGCCGGCCCGCCGGGCGGCCTCCACCATGGCCGGCAGGTCCGCCAGGCCGGGCTGGGGCGTGGTCTCCGGGCCTGTTGTCTCGCTGCGCAGCACACCCAGCAGGCGGCGCATGTCGGTCAACGCCTCCCGGGCCGAACCGGCGACGGCGGCGAACTCGGCCCGGGCCGGCTCCGGCAGGTCGCCGAGCCGGTAGGGCGCGGTCTCCGCCTGCACGGCGATCATCGACATGTGGTGGGCCACCACGTCGTGCATCTCGCGGGCGATCCGGGTGCGCTCCTCCAGCACCGCCCGGCGCTCCTTCTCCCGCTCGCTGAGTTCGGTCTGCTCGGCCAGGGCGCGGCGGCCGGCGCGGTTGCCGCGGACCAGGTCGCCGAGCACCAGCAGGGCCACGACCAGCACCACCACGCCGGCCCGGTGGCTGGGCCGGACCAGGTCGAGGACCGGCACCATGGTGATCAGGCCGACCCAGACCAGCACCGGCCGGTCCACCCGGGCCGCCACCACCGCCAGCACGAGCAGCGACCCGAGCACCAGGACCGGGTTCCACGGCCAGGCCTGGCCGGGCGGCGCGTTGAAGGTGCAGGTGAGCAGGGCCACGATGGTGAGCCGCCAGGCGAGCAGCGGACGCCGGGGCAGCGCGAGCAGCGGCGCGACGGTCAGCGCCGCGAACAGGATCGCCACCACCCCGGGCAGCCGTCGGTCGGTCTCCCAGGCCAGGGTGGCGGCGAACAGGCCGACCACGGCGAGCAGGCCGGCGGGTCGTGCGTACCGAGCCATCCGGGGCCAGCGCTGCACCGGCAGCCGGGCGGGCGGGAAGTCCGGCCCCGCGACGGTCCGCCGCAGCGCCTGCCAGGCGGCCCGGACAGGGTGCTTCTCCATCAGCGGCAGCGTACGGGTAGCCCCGGTCACCGTCGTCCCACCAGGGGGTGAGCCACCGCGTCGTACCCCGGTGTGACCTGGCCGCGTTAGCGCTTACCTGCCGGTAACCCCTAGGCTCGCCAGCGATTGGGAGATCAGCTGAGCAGAGGGGGAAACCGTGGCCCGTACCGTGCTGGTGACCGGCGGGAACCGGGGGATCGGCCTGGCCATCGCGCAGGCCTTCGCCAAGCAGGGCGACCGGGTGGCGGTGACCCACCGCAGCGGCGACGCTCCCGCCGGCCTGTTCGGCGTGAAGTGCGACGT
This sequence comes from Micromonospora sp. RTBAU3-60, assembly GCF_054963695.1. NCBI lineage: Bacteria > Bacillati > Actinomycetota > Actinomycetes > Micromonosporales > Micromonosporaceae > Micromonospora > Micromonospora sp. RTBAU3-60. The sequence continues at coordinate 20,346 of NZ_JBUEGB010000043.1, forward strand.
CACCGACGCCGAGTCGGTGGACGCCGCGTTCGCCGCCGTCGAGGCCGAGCTCGGCCCGGTCGAGGTGCTGGTCGCCAACGCCGGCATCACCGACGACACCCTGATCATGCGGATGTCCGAGGAGCAGTTCACCCGGGTGCTCGACACCAACCTGACCGGCGCGTTCCGCTGCGCCAAGCGGGCCTCGACCAAGATGCTCCGGGCCAAGTGGGGTCGGATGATCTTCATCTCCTCGGTGGTCGGCCTCTCCGGCGGCGCCGGCCAGGTCAACTACGCGGCCAGCAAGGCGGGCCTGGTCGGCGTGGCCCGTTCGATCACCCGCGAGCTGGGCAGCCGCAACATCACCGCGAATGTGGTGGCGCCCGGCTTCATCGACACCGACATGACCGCCGTGCTGCCCGAGGAGCGCAAGGCGGAGATCCACAAGTCGATCCCAGCCGGCCGGATGGCCAGCCCGGAGGAGGTGGCCGGGGTCGTCACCTGGCTCGCCTCGGACGCGGCCGCGTACGTCACCGGCGCCGTCATCCCGGTCGACGGCGGCCTGGGCATGGGTCACTGAGCAGAGCACGGAGGAATTGCGCAATGTCCGGACTTCTGGCCGGTAAGCGGCTGCTGGTCACCGGCGTCATCACTGACGCCTCGATCGCCTTCTCGGTGGCGAAGCTCGCCCAGGAGAACGGCGCCCAGGTCGTGCTCACCGGCTACGGCCGGCTCTCCCTGGTCGAGCGGATCGCCAAGCGGCTGCCCGAGCCGGCGCCGGTGATCGAGTTGGACGTGACCAACGCCGAGCACCTGGCCGGCCTCGCGGACAAGGTGCGCGAGCACGTCGACGGCCTCGACGGGGTGGTGCACTCGATCGGCTTCGCCCCGCAGAGCTGCCTCGGCGGCGGGTTCCTCGACGCGCCGTGGGAGGACGTGGCCACCGCGATGCACGTCTCGACCTACTCGTACAAGTCCCTGGCCATGGCGGCGCTGCCGCTGATGTCGGCGGGCGGCGCGGTGGTCGGCCTCACCTTCGACGCCACCAAGGCGTGGCCGGTGTACGACTGGATGGGCGTGGCCAAGGCCGGGCTGGAGTCCGCCTCCCGCTACCTGGCGCTGCACCTGGGCAAGCGGGGCATCCGCAGCAACCTGGTCGCCGCCGGCCCGCTGCGCACCATCGCCGCCAAGTCGATCCCCGGCTTCGAGCAGTTCGAGGAGGCCTGGGCCGAGCGGGCCCCGCTGGGCTGGAACCTCACCGACCAGGAGCCGGCCGCCCGGGCCTGCCTGGCGCTGCTGTCGGACTGGTTCCCGGCCACCACCGGCGAGATCGTCCACGTCGACGGCGGCTACCACGCGCTCGGCGCCTGAGCCGCGAGGCGGGGCCCCTGCTTGACGTTCCGGCGGAGGAGGGGCCCCGGTCCAACGCCCCGACCCGGGGTGGTCGCGGGGCCGTCACGGCTGTCGGGGGAGAATGGGCGCATGGCGTACGACGCGTTGGTGCTGGTCTCCTTCGGCGGCCCGGAGCGGCCCGAGGACGTGCTGCCCTTCCTGCAGAACGTCACCCGGGGGCGGGGCGTGCCGCCGGAGCGGCTCGCCGAGGTCGCCGAGCACTACCTGCACTTCGGCGGGGTGTCCCCGATCAACCAGCAGTGCCGGGACCTGCTCGCGGCGATCCGCGCGGACTTCGCCGCCAACGGCGTCGACCTGCCGGTCTACTGGGGCAACCGCAACTGGGACCCGATGCTCGCCGACACCGTGGCGCGGATGCGCGACGACGGGATCAAGCGGGCCCTCGCCTTCGTCACCAGCGCGTACGGCGGCTACTCGTCCTGCCGCCAGTACCAGGAGGACATCGTCGCCGCCCGCGCCGCAGTCGGCCCGGACGCCCCGCTGATCGAGAAGCTGCGCCAGTTCTGGGACCACCCCGGCTTCGTCGAGCCGCACGCCGACGCGGTACGCGCGGCGCTGGCCCAGCTCGACCCGGCCAAGCGGGACACCACCCGGCTGGTGTTCACCGCGCACTCCATCCCGGTCTCGGCCGCCGCCACCGCCGGCCCGCACGGCGGCCGGTACACCGCCCAGCTCGAGGAGACGGCCCGGCTGGTGCACGCCGCCGCCGCGCCGGACCTGCCGTACGACCTGGTCTGGCAGAGCCGCTCCGGGCCGCCGCAGGTGCCGTGGCTGGAGCCGGACATCAACGACCACCTGGCCGCCCTCGCCGAGCAGGGCGTGACCGGCGTGGTGGTCAGCCCGATCGGGTTCGTCTCCGACCACCTGGAGGTGGTGTGGGATCTGGACACCGAGGCGCTGGAGACGGCCAAGCAGCTCGGCCTGGACTTCGTCCGCGCCGCCACCCCGGGCACCGACCCGCGCTTCGTGGCGATGGTCCGCGAGCTGGTCGGAGAACGCACCGCCCCGGCCGGCGAGCGGCCCGTCCGGCGCCTCGGCGAGCTGCCCATGTGGGATACCTGCCCGGCGCTGTGCTGCGTGCCCCCGGCCCGCCGGCCCTGAGCCCGACCGACCTCCGACACCCCTGGGGACGACAGATGCATGATCGCAAGCCGGTGCAGAGCTGGCTCACCGACATGGACGGCGTGCTGGTGCACGAGGGCCAGCCGGTGCCCGGTGCGCCCGAGTTCATCAAGAAGCTGCGCGCCTCCGGCAAGCCGTTCCTGGTGCTGACCAACAACTCGATCTACACCCCGCGCGACCTGCAGGCCCGGCTGGCCCGGATGGGGCTCGACGTGCCGGAGGAGGCGATCTGGTCGTCCGCGCTGGCCACCGCCCAGTTCCTGGCCGACCAGCGGCCGGGCGGCACCGCGTACGCGATCGGTGAGGCCGGGCTGACCACGGCCCTGCACGCGGTCGGTTACGTGCTCAGCGACTTCGCCCCGGACTACGTGGTGCTCGGCGAGACCCGCACCTACAGCTTCGAGGCGATCACCAAGGCGATCCGGCTGATCAACGACGGGGCACGGTTCATCTGCACCAACCCGGACGCGACCGGCCCGTCCGTCGAGGGCGCGCTGCCGGCCGCCGGCTCGGTGGCCGCGATGATCTCCAAGGCGACCGGGGTGGAGCCGTACTTCGTCGGCAAGCCCAACCCGATGATGATGCGCTCGGCGTTGAACACCATCGACGCGCACTCGGAGAGCACCGCGATGATCGGTGACCGGATGGACACCGACATCCTCTGCGGCCTGGAGGCGGGGCTGGAGACGATCCTGGTGCTCACCGGGATCAGCTCGCGGACCGAGGCGGAACGCTACCCGTACCGGCCGTCCCGGATCGTCGACTCGGTCGCCGACCTGATCGACGAGGTCTGAGCGCAGCGGGCCCGGCCGGCCCACGGCCCGCGGTCAGGGGCGCAGCGGGGCGTTGCAGGCGGCCACCAGCGCCTGCCGGCAGGCGGTGGTCAGCGGGCGCAGCGCGGCGTCCCGCTGCTGCGCCTCGTAGGTGTTCACCGCCCCGCCCGGGGCGCTCTCCCCGGCGAGAGCCAGCACCCGGTCCAGCACCGCGGCACGGGCGAAGAGCCGGCGGGCCCGCGGGTCGAACCCGGGCGGCAGGTCGGTCGCGCCGTCGGGGCGGCGCAGCGCCGCGAGGGCGCCGGCCAGTTCCGGTCGCCACTGGGCCACGTCGAGCCGGGTGAGCGCGGCGGTCGTCTCGGCGAGCGCGACCGCCAGCTCGGCCTCGGCCTCGGCCGCGCCGGGCACCGCGAGGGACGCCTTCGGCGCGTCCGCCGGCAGCGGGTACACCCGCCACAGCACCGTCTCCCACGTCATCCCGGATCCGGAGGTGTGGCTGCGCACCTCCGGGACCAGCCCGAGCCCGCTGGCCACCACCGCCTCGCCGGCGAGCAGCGCCGCGCCGGCGAAGTCGCCGGGACCGGGCAGCCCGCGCGGGTCGCCCGGGGCGGGCAGCACCAGCCGGATCTCGTCCGGGGAGAGCTTCGCCAGGCTGGGCAGCGCCTCCCGCAGGGACACGTCGGTCCAGGTGCCGGGGGCGTCGGCGACCAAGTGCTCCTCGTCGCCGGCGATCGCGTCGGCTACCTCGTCGAACGGCACCAGGCCGGCCCGCCAGGCGCGTACCCAGGCAACGAACCGGCTCGACCGGCGCGGAGCCAGGGTGGCCGCGCCCGTTGCGGGGGAGGACATGCCGAAAGGGTACGTGTTCCCCGCCGCCCCTGTCTCGACTGCCGCTCCGGTGGCGTGACCTGCCCCCAACTGCCCGCTTCGCCCGGTTCTTCGCCGGCGCCGGCCGTCGCCGAGCGGTCGGGGCGGCGCGTCGGCGGGCGGCGCGCCGGGGCGGCGATTAGCGTGATCGACATGGCGGGGCGATACGGCGAGGACGTGCTGGCGGGGGACTGGCGGCGGCGGAAGGTCACCCCGGAGGTGGACGCCGAACCGGAACTGGTCGTCGAGGACGCCGACTCGGGGTTCTGCGGCGCGGTGGTCGGCTTCGAGTCCGGCGCGGTGGTGCTGGAGGACCGGCACGGCCGGCGGCGCAACTTCCCGCTGCTCCCGGCCGCGTTCCTGCTCGACGGCCGGCCGGTCACCCTGCGCCGGCCGGTACGCGCCCCGGTGCCCGCCGCCCGCCGGCGGACCGCCTCCGGCTCGATCGCGGTCGACAACGTCCGGGCGCAGGTCGCCAAGGCCAGCCGGATCTGGGTCGAGGGGGTGCACGACGCGGCCCTGGTCGAGCGGATCTGGGGCGACGACCTGCGGATTGAGGGCGTGGTGGTGGAGCCGCTGGACGGCATCGACGCCCTGGCCGCCGAGGTGCGCGCCTTCGACCCCGGCCCGGGTCGCCGGCTCGGCGTGCTCGTCGACCACCTCGTGCCGGGTTCCAAGGAGAGCCGGATCGTGGCGGCCGTGACCTCGCCGCACGTGCTGGTCACCGGCCACCCGTACGTGGACGTGTGGCAGGCGGTGAAGCCGAAGGCGCTGGGCATCCCGGCCTGGCCGGTGGTGCCGCCGGGGCGGCCCTGGAAGGAGGGGGTCTGCGCGGCCCTCGGGGTGGCCGAGCCGGCGGACATGTGGCGGCACATCCTGTCCCGGGTGGACAGCTTTGCCGACGTGGAGACGCCGCTGATCAACGCGATGGAGCGGTTGATCGATTTCGTGACCGCGCCTGCGTAGTGGTTGCGCTTGTGGGCCGGGGGCGACGTTGCCCGGCTCCGGGCGGTCAGGCTTGATCCCTCCGCCTGGGCACGGTCGCCCCGACCCGTCGTGCGTCGGCTGCGTGGTTCGGTTCCGGTAGCCCTGAGGGCAGCGGTGACCGGCGAGCGATCTTGGCGGGAGTGCCCTTCCCGCCCCGGATCGCGGCGGCGGTCGGTGGCTGGACCTGACGAAGGTCAGTGCGGGAAGCTGCCGATCGGCTCCTGTGGCGAGGCTGTTCGGATTCGTAGCGTGGCCGTCGCTGACTGAGACGACGGGAGCGCATTGTGCGGTACGACAGGTGGATGCGGCTGGCGGGAATGGTGATGGCGGGCACGGGGCTGGCCGTGGCCGCTGCGCCCGGCCCGGCAGCCGCGGGCGGACGGCAGCTCGACACCGCGGAGATCCAACGGGTCGTAGCGGATTTCGCACACCGGGCCGGGTATCTGGGGATCGCCGTCGCGGTCGTTCGCGACGGTCGGGTCGTGCATGTGGGCGGATACGGGCATGACTCGTCGGGGGCCGCGGTGACCGCTGCCACGCCGATGCCGATCGCCTCCGTGAGCAAGTCGTTCACCGCGCTGGCCGTGATGCAGCTGGTGGAGGCCGGAAAGATTGCGCTGGACGCACCTGCGCGGCGATATCTCCCGAACTTCCAGCTCGCCGATCCGCGCGGAGCGGAGATCACCGTACGCGAGCTGCTGAACCACACCTCGGGCATCACCGACCGTACGCTCGCCGAGAAGAGTCTGCCGCAGCCGGACTCGCTCGCCGACGCGGTGCTGCGGGCCCGGTCGGCGACGCTGGCCACTGGCCCCGGCACGAAGTACGCCTACACGAACACGAACTATCACCTTGCCGGCCGGCTGGTCGAGGTCGTGTCCGGTGAGCCGTTCGCCGCCTACCTGCACGATCACGTCTTCGCGCCGCTCGGCATGACCGACACCACGAGCATCGACCAGACCCCACGGGACCTGCCACCGCAGGTCCGTGCGGGCTACGTGTACGCGTACGGCGTGACCGTGCCAGCGACCGAGCCAAAGCGTTTCGTCGCCGGCTCCGACGGCGTCATCACCACCGCGCACGACATGGCCCGCTGGCTGATCATGCAGGGGCGCGGCGGCGTGTCCGCCGACGGTACCCGCCTCGTCTCGGCCGCGAGCGTCGCCGCGATGCACACGCCCAGCAGCCCTGGATCGACCTACGGCATCGGCTGGGAGCGGGACGAGCGCGGCTGGGTGCGCCACAACGGCGTCTGGTTCACCCACACGGCGAGCCAGCTGCTGCTGCCCTCCGGCTATGGCATCGCCGTGGTCGGGAACAGCGGCCTGGGCCTGGGCAACGAGGGCACCGACCAGCTCGCCGACTCGCTGGCGCAGCTCGTCACCGGCGGCGGGCGGCCGCCGGTGCCCGCTCCGGTCCGGCTGGTTACCGACCTCGTTCTGGCCGGGCTGACCCTGCTCAGCGTCGCGCTCGGTGTCCGGGGGCTGCGGCGTACGGGTGTGTGGCTGGCGAAGGCTGGTCGCCGGCCGCTGTGGCTGACGGTTCTCCGGCTGCTGCCCCGGCTCGTGCCGGTGCTGCTGCTGGTGAACCTGCCGGACCTGCTCGGGCTGGTGTACGCCGGCGGACGGGACATCACCTTCGGACAGCTGTGCTACGCCGCCCTGCCGTTGGTGTTGTGGTCGGCCGTCGCCGCTGCGATGAATGGTGGCGTGCTGGCGGCCCGGGTGGTGGCGTTGATCCGGCTGCGGCGTCCAGCCAGCGTTGCCACCGTCACCGGGACGCCGTCGATGCAGGTCGCGGCAGGATAGCTCCGGGGCGGGTCAGGGCTCCTGGTCGGGAGTGCGGGTGAAGACGAAGGTGGCCAGGTCCAGGGCGACCGGGCGGCCGGCCTCGTCGCGGATCACAGTGAGGATCTCGCCGTCCTGCGGACCGGAGCGACCCCGCCAGCGGTCCGGGCCCTCGGCGGTGAACCGGAGCACCGGCCGCCCGACCGGCCCGGCCAGCAGGTCGCCGGTCGGGTCGGGGCGGAACTCGTACTCCAGACCCATCCACCACCAGCGGCCGGTCAGCTCGGCCAGTCCCGCCGCGGGCTCCGGGGCCGGGAGCCACGGGGTGGGCGGGGTCGGCTCGGCGTCCAGCACCAGGGTGAGCACCTCGCGGGCGAGGCCGACCACGTGGTGGCCGCGGCTGAGGCCGTACGCGTTGGCGAAGTCGACCACGGCGGCCCGGCCGGGCCGGTGCACCGCGAGGCCGGCGACGTACCCGGGCATCGAGCCGCCGTGCCCCACGTACACCCGGTCGCCGACCCGGTAGAGCTCCAGGCCGAGGCCGTGCCCGCCGGTCCAGGAGTCCAGGTCGCTGATCACCACGGGCGCGCACATCTCGGTGAGGGTGGCCGGCGCGAGCACGTCCGGGGCCGGGTCGGCCAGGAACGCCGCCCACCGGCCCAGGTCCGCCACCGTCGACCAGAGCTGGCCGGCGGGGGCCATGGCGTCGGTGTCGGTGCGGGGCTCCTCGCGGAGGGTGTCGTGCCAGGGGTGGACCACGTAGCCCCGGGCGTACGGCTCGGTCGGGTGGTAGGTGGTGCGCCGCATGCCCAGCGGTTCGAGGATCCGCTCGCGGAGCAGGTCGGCCCATGGGGTCCCGGTGATCCGCTCCAGCACCCCGCCGAGCAGCCCGTACGCCAGGTTCGAATAGTGGTAGACCCGGTGCGGCGGGTGAGCGATCTTCTCCGGCGTCAGCCCGGCGAGCAGGGTGGCCAGGTCGGCGCCCGCGGCCCGCTCCCACCACTGCCCGTCCGGCTCGCGCTGCAGCCCGCTGGCGTGCCCGAGCAGTTGGCGCAGGGTGAGCGCGCCCACCGGGGTGCCCGGCAGGTGCCGCTCCAGCGGGTCGTCCAGGGCCAGCCTGCCGGCATCGCGCTGTTGCATGACCAGCACGGCGGTCATGGTCTTGCTGATCGACCCGATTCGGTACTGCAGGTCCCCGTCGGGGCGGGGCTGCTCGCCGGCGACCGCGAGGTGGGCGAGCGCGCCGTCCCGGATCACCCCGAGGGCGAGGGAGGGTGCGCGCCCCTCGGCCTGGGCCCGCGCGACCAGCGCGTCCACCTGTCGGGCGGTCTCCGGCAGCAGAGCCATGGTGGGTCCTCCTCGTCGCGGTTCGGCGGTGCCGAGCTTAGGAGATGATCTCGGGTCGTTGCCGCGTGCGTCGACGTGTCACGATCGTGGGGTGGACGCCGTGTTCTGGATCGTGTTGGGTGTGTTGCTGGCGGTCGCCGAGATCTTCACGACGACGCTGTTCCTGATCATGTTCGCGGCGGGGGCGTTCGCTGCCGCCGGCGCTGCCGCCCTCGGTGCCCCGGTCGCGCTCCAGGCGCTGGTCTTCGCCGTGGTCTCCGCGCTCTGCGTGGCGGTGGTCCGGCCGGTGATCCGGCGGCACGCCCGCCCGGCGCTGGAGAGCGGCGAGCAGCCGTTCGGCATCGAGGCGCTCGAGGGGGCTACGGCCCTGGTGCTGGAGCCGGTGACGGCCGATCGGGGGCTAGTCAAGATCGACGGTGAGCTGTGGAGCGCCCGGGCGTACGACGCGACGCGGAGCTACGCCGCCGGTGAGCGGGTGCAGGTGATAAAGGTCCAGGGCGCCATCGCCCTGGTCTGGCAGGACGACATTTCCACCCCGGGCGGGTTGCCCGAAGCGAAAAGGTGAAGGGTATGGAGTTTGCCGCGATCGTGTTGATCGCTGTAGCGGTGATCGTCGTGGTGACGCTGGTGAAGGCGGTGCGGGTCGTGCCCCAGCAGCGCCAGGACGTGGTGGAGCGCCTGGGGAAATACAAGCGGACCCTGAACCCGGGGCTGAACCTGCTGGTGCCGTACATCGACAAGGTGCGTACCAAGGTCGACATGCGGGAGCAGGTGGTCAGCTTCCCGCCGCAGCCGGTGATCACCTCGGACAACCTGGTCGTCTCGATCGACACCGTGCTCTACTTCAAGGTGGTCGACTCGGTCCGGGCCACCTACGAGATCTCCAACTTCCTCCAGGCCATCGAGCAGCTGACCGTCACCACGCTGCGCAACGTGATCGGTTCGCTGGACCTGGAGCGGGCGCTGACCAGCCGCGAGGAGATCAACCGGCACCTCTCCGGCGTGCTCGACGAGACCACCGGCCGCTGGGGCATCAAGGTCACCCGGGTCGAGATCAAGGCGATCGAGCCGCCGCCGAGCATCCGCGACTCGATGGAGAAGCAGATGCGCGCCGAGCGGGACCGCCGGGCCGCGATCCTCAACGCCGAGGGCCTCAAGCAGTCGCAGATCCTCACCGCCGAGGGTGAGAAGCAGGCCGCGGTGCTGCGCGCCGACGGTGACCGGCAGGCCCGGATCCTCCAGGCGGAGGGCCAGGCCAAGGCGATCCGTACCGTCTTCGACGCGATCCACCAGGCCAACCCGAGCCAGAAGGTGCTCGCCTACCAGTACCTCCAGGCGCTGCCGCAGATCGCCAACGGCTCGGCCAACAAGGTCTGGATCGTCCCCGCCGAGCTGACCAAGGCCCTGGAGGGGATGGGCGGCGCGCTGGGCGGGCTGGCCAACATGGTCGGCGACGTGCCGTCGCCGGAGGCCAGCAAGGGCGCCGGCGAGGTGGAGCGCGAGGCCGCCGAGGCCGCGCAGGCCGCCGCGACCGCCGCCCAGGAGATCCACAACGAGGTACGCGTCGCCGAGGCGCAGGCCACCGGCGGCAAGGGCCCGCAGGGGCTGCCGGCCCCCGAGCCGGTCTCCCCGGAGAGCCTGCTCAACGACCCCTCGGACCAGCGCGAACGGGGCTGATCCGGACGGCCGTCCGCCCCGGACGGCAAATGCGAGAAAGCCTCATGCGGCGCCCCGGTGCCTGCCACGATCGGTCTGAGGACGGGTGGTGAGCAGGACCGGGGCGCCGTACGCGTCCCGCGCCGCCCGTGGGCGGAGCGAGGTGAGGCATGAAGGATCCGGCGAACAGGCTGTTCTCCAAGGACCTCTTCTCCAAGGAGCTGTTCTCCAAGGACCAGTTCCCCGGCGCGCACGATCCCGCCGGACCGCTCGGCACCCGGCGTACCGGGGGCGGGTTCGGGGTGCTGCCGTTCGTCTCCGAGCCGGGGCCGGCCGCCCCCGCCACCAACGCGAGCTGGGCCTGGTCCGTACGCCGGTTCGCCCGCGCGGCGGTCTGGCTGCTGCCCGCGTACGCGATCCTCTACGGCCTGGTGGCGATGGCCAGCGACGGCGGGGTGGGCAACGACCCCTACCCGGCCGACGGCAACCCGCTCTACCTGGTGGGCTGGGTGGCCGCGGTCTGGCTGGGGCTGCTCGCCCTGCTGGCCCTCACCGGCCTGCTGGCGGCCACCCGGTGCCGGCGGATCGCCGCGGCCGGGCTGCTGGTGAGCATCGCCGGCACGGTGCTGATGCTGCCCTTCGCCGGGATGGCCCAGGAGGCGCCCGTCTTCGGCACCACCGCGCGCACCCTCGTCCTGTTCGGCGCCACCTGCTACAGCGTGGGCTGGTTCCTCACCGGCTGGTCGGTCGCCCGGTCCGGGATGTTCTCCTACGGCGACGGGATCATGCTGATGATCGCCGCCCCGCTGCTCGGCCTGGCCGGCGCGCTGATCGGCTCGTTGCAGACCTTCGGTGCGATCTTCGCGCTGGTCTCCGGGATCGGCATCGGCTACCGCTCCGGCCGCCTGGTGCCCGCCGCCATCGCCCGCGACGCACTCGCCGCCAGCGCCCTCGCCACCCCCACCACCCCCACCAACCCCACCCGGCCCACCTGACGGCGGCGTGCCCAGCGGCGATCATGAGGTTGGCGGCGGTCCGCGAGATCCACATCGCCGCCAACCTCATGATCAACCGGGTGCCGACGTGGCTGGGAGGTCGCCGTGAGGTAACTGACAGTTGCCTGGCGGGGTGGCCGGATAGCGGTGTTTGCGGCAATCCTGGGGGCCATGCCGTCTCCCCGGTCGCCGCTGTCGCGCCTGTTCACCGTGCTCCTCGCCGGCGTCCTCGCCGGGCTCGTCGTCGCGGTCGCCGCCCTGCCCGGCAACCTGCTCGGCGGGTTCGTCACCAAGTCGGTGCTGGGCGCGTACGCGCAACTGCCCGACGCGCTGCGTACCCCCGCGCAGCCGCAGCGCTCCTACCTCTACGCCAACGACGGCAAGACGCTGATCACGACGTTCTACGACGTCAACCGCACCGACGTCCCGCTGGCGGAGATCGCCCCGGTGATGCGCCAGGCGATCGTGGCCGCCGAGGACCGCCGGTTCTACTCCCACGGCGGCGCCGACCTGCGCGGCATGGTCCGCGCCCTGGTCGCCAACGTCAAGGGCGGCGGCACCGAGCAGGGCGGTTCCACGCTGACCATGCAGTACGTCCGCAACGTGCTCAAGACCGACCCGACCCGCACGGCCGAGGAGCGGCAGGCGGCCACCGAGCAGACCGTCGGGCGCAAGCTCCAGGAGATCCGGTACGCGTCCGCGCTGGAGAAGACCCTCAGCAAGGACGAGATCCTCAACCGCTACCTCAACATCGCCTACTTCGGCTCCGGCGCGTACGGCGTCGCCGCGGCCAGCCAGCGCTACTTCGGCAAGGCGCCGGCCGACCTGACCCTGGGCGAGGCGGCCCTGCTCGCCGGCCTGGTCCAGTCGCCCGACGAGTACAGCCCGATCGACGGGAACAAGGACAAGGCGCTCCAGCGCCGCGCGTACGTGCTCGACTCGATGGTGGCGACCCACGCGATCACCGCGCAGCAGGCCGCCGCGGCCAAGGCGGAGCCGCTCACCCTGCACCCGACCGCCCAGCCCAACGGCTGCACGGCGGGCGCCCAGGGCCACGACGACTGGGGCTTCTTCTGCGACTACCTGCGCCAGTGGTGGCTGACCCAGCCGGCCTTCGGCAACACCGTCAAGGAGCGCGAGCAGGCGCTGCGCCGCGGCGGCTACACGGTCGTCACCACGCTGGACCCGAAGATCCAGGCGACCGCGCAGCAGCAGGCCACCAAGGTCTACGGCTACGACAACAAGCGCGCCCTGCCGATCGCGGCGGTCGAGCCGGGCACCGGCCGGGTGCTGGCCATGGCGGTCAACCGGCACTACAGCCTGGCCGACAACCCGGCCGGGCAGACCAACTACCCGAACACCGTCAACCCGCTGATCTCCGGCGGCGCCAGCGTCGACGGCTACCAGGCCGGGTCGACCTTCAAGCTGTTCACCATGCTCGCCGCGCTGGAGGCCGGCAAGCCGCTCGCCACCGGCTTCGACGCCCCGGCCAAGCTGCCCACCCGGTACGCCTCCGACGCCGACGGCAACTGCGACGGCAAGTGGTGCCCGGCCAACGCCAACCCGCAGTGGATGGACGGCTACCGGATGATGTGGGACGGCTTCGGCCGCTCCGTGAACACGTACTTCGTCTGGCTGGCCGAGCAGGTCGGCGAGGACAAGGTGGTGGAGATGGCGCAGCGGCTCGGCATCACCTTCCGGGCCGACTCCGACGCCGCCTTCGCCAAGGACAACGCGGCCAACTGGGGCGCGTTCACCCTGGGCGTCGCCGCCACCACCCCGCTCGACCTGGCCAACGCGTACGCCACCGTGGCCGCCGAGGGGACGTACTGCTCCCCGCTGCCGGTCACCTCGGTGACCGCGGCCAACGGCGAGAAGGTCGACGTCGGCCAGCCGTCCTGCAAGAAGGTCCTGGAACCGGACATCGCCCGGGCCGCCACCGACGCCGCCCGCTGCCCGGTCGGCCAGCAGTCCGCGTACGGGCAGTGCAACGGTGGCACCGCCACCGGGGTGAACGGGATCGTCGGCCGGCCGGTCGCCGGCAAGACCGGTAGCTCCGAGCAGAACGCCACCGAGACCTTCGTCGGGTTCACCCCGCAGGTCGCCGTCGCCGGCATCGCGGCCAACCCCGACGACTCGACCGACCTGGTCGGCTCGGCGGTGCAGGCGAAGGTGATCGACGCGGTGGCCCGGGTGATCCGGACCGCGGTGAACGGTAAGCCGGTGAAGGACTTCACCGCGCCGAGCCAGGACCTGGCCGGCGACCCGCAGCGCCCCCAGCCGCAGCCGACCCCGCAGCCGCAGCAGCGACAGCAGCAGGACCGCGGCCTCCCGCAGGACCTCCTGCGCTGGCTCCAGAACCGCGGCCGCGGCTGAGGTCAGGAAGGGAGCGTTGACCGGCGGCCCCTCCTTACCGCTCAGCCCGCTCCGGCGGGGCGGTGGGGGCCGACGTGGAACATGCCGGTCATCTCGTCGTGGACGGCGTAGCCGAAGCGCCGGTACAGGCTGATCGACTCGCTGGTGGCGAACAGACCGACGAAGGTGCGGGACGAGGCCCGGCCAGCGATCCACTCCTCCAGCCGGCCGAGGATCGCCGCGCCCACGCCGCGCCGCTGCCGCTCCGGCACCACGGCGAGGTCCTGCAGGTAGTAGTAGATCGCGCCGTCGCCGATCAGCCGGCCGATCCCGATCACCCGGTCGCCCTCGACCGCCACCACCCCGTGCAGCGAGGCGGCCAGCGAGGCCGGGATCGCCGCCGGGTCGTACGCCTCGTTCCAGCCGACGGCGGTGGTGACGTCGACGAACTCCTCGACCGTGGGCAGCCGGTCGACCAGGTGGTACTCCACCTTCGGAACTTAGCCCGGTCAGCGCCGGAGCAGGGGCGACACCACGCGGTCCAGCGCCGCGGCCACCTCGTCTAGGTCGCCGTCGCCGTCGACCACCACGAACGACCCGAACTCGGGCAGCGCCCGGTAGGCGGCGTCCAGCGCGCGCAGGTGCGCCAACTCCTCCGTGTCGATGCCGCGGGCCAGGACCCGTCGCCGGGCCACCTCCGGCGAGGTCGCCAGGAAGCAGACGACGGTGGGTCGGGGAAAGATGGCGTAGCAGGCCCGGACCGCCCGCCGTCCCCGGTCGCCGCGGGCCGCCATGATCACGTACTGGCACCAGGTCCACCGGTCGAGCACCGCCGTCCGCCCGGTCAGCCGGCTGACCAGCAGCGTGCGGGCCATCGCGACCGCGCGGACGGTCGCCTCCAATGCCGGATAGAGGGTACGGCCGAACAGCGCCACCCCGTCCGGCCGGCCGAGCGCCCGGGCGAGCCGGTTCCACAGCGGCCGCCCGCCCGCGTTCTCGAAGTACGTCGCCGGCACGCCCCCGGCGGTCAGCCGGCGGACCAGGGCCCGGGCCTGGGTGCTCTTGCCGGAGCCGTCGACACCGACCAGGGCGATCATCACGGGGTTGGCCACGGGTCGGCACGGTAGCCGCCGGCCGCAAATTCGGCGAAAAGAAATCCGCGCGGGTGTCGGATCCCGTGCGGCGGCTCCGACTCACCGGTGAGCGCGCCCGCCGGGGCGCGACCGAGCAGGAGGACACCAATGCGCAAGCTCGTCTACTGGGTGCACCAGTCCGTCGACGGCTTCATCGAGGGCCCGAACGGCGAATTCGACTGGCCGGTCATGGGGCCGGAGATCTCGGCGTACTCCTTGGAGCTGTGCGACCGGGCCGACGCCTTCCTCTACGGCCGCAAGGTGTGGGGGATGATGTCGTGGTACTGGCCGCGGGCGGAGCAGATCTCCCAGGACCCGCACAACCTGGGGTTCGCCCCGATCTGGCGGCGTACCCCGAAGATCGTCATCTCCCGGACCCTGGAGAGCGCCGAGTACGACGCCCGGGTGATCGGCCGCGACCTCGCCGCCGAGGTCGCCGAGCTGAAGGCCCGGCCCGGCAGGGAACTGCTGCTGACCGGCGGCTCCGGTGCCGCGGCCGCGCTGACCGCGCTGGGCCTGATCGACGAGTACCAGGTGGTGGTGCACCCGGTGGTGCTCGGCGGTGGCACGCCGGTCTTCCCGGACAAGGACCGGCTCGACCTGCGGCTGGTGGAGACCCGGGGCTTCGACGGTCGGTCGGTGCTGCTGCGCTACGTGCGGGCGTGAGGTGGGTGGGGCGGCCCCGGGCCGCCCACCACCCGGCGGTGGCCGGCCGCCCGGCCCGGTGCCCGGGACCCGGCGGCCGGCCAGGCAGAATCGTCGGGTGCCCGTCCACGAGATCACCGACCCCGACGACGACCGGATCGCCGACTACCGCGCGCTGACCGACGTGGAGCTGCGTACCCGCTGGGAGCCCCCGCACGGCCTGTTCATCGCCGAGGGGGAGCTGGTGCTGCGGCGGGCGCTGCGGGCCGGCTACCCGGCCCGGTCGTACCTGGTCGACGCCAAGCGGGTCGACCAGCTCGCCGACCTCGACATCGGGGACGCCCCCGTGTACGCGGCCACCCCCGAGGTGCTCCAGCGGGCCACCGGCTTCCACGTGCACCGAGGGGTGCTCGCCTCGTTCCACCGCAAGCCGCTGCCCGCCGCCGCCGAGGTGCTGGCCGCCGCCCGCCGGGTGGTGATCCTGGAGGACGTCAACAACCACACCAACCTCGGCGCGATTTTCCGGGGGGCCGCCGCGCTCGGCGTCGACGCGGTGCTGCTGTCGCCGTCCTGCGCCGACCCGCTCTACCGGCGCAGCGTGCGGGTCAGCATGGGGGAGGTCTTCGCGGTGCCGTACGCCAAGCTCGAACGCTGGCCCGCGGGTTTGGACCAGGTGCGGGAAGCGGGCTTCACCGTGCTTGCCATGACGCCGGCTCCGGACGCCGTGCCGATCCAGCGGGTGGCTCCGGCGCAGCGCGAGCGGGCGGCGCTGCTGCTGGGAGCCGAGGGCCCCGGCCTCACTGCGGCGGCCCAGTCCGCCAGCGACGTACGGGTGGTCATCCCGATGCGGCGCGGAGTGGACTCGTTGAACGTGGCCGCCGCTGCGGCGGTGGCGTTCTGGGAACTGGGTCGCGACGACCCACCGTTCGGCATCGGGTAGCCCCTGCCGGCGTCGAGCACTTCTGTTTGCATGATGATGCGGGGTGGTGCATAATCTTCCTTGTGTCCAAGGTTCTCACCTCCCTGCCCATCGGCGAACGCGTCGGCATCGCCTTTTCCGGCGGCCTCGACACCTCGGTAGCGGTCGCGTGGATGCGCGACAAGGGCGCGGTTCCCTGCGCCTACACCGCCGACATCGGCCAATACGACGAGCCCGACATCGCCTCGGTGCCCGGTCGCGCGCTCAGCTACGGCGCCGAGGTCGCCCGCCTGGTCGACTGCCGCGCCGCCCTGGTCGAGGAGGGCCTGGCAGCGCTGACCTGCGGGGCCTTCCACATCCGCTCGGGCGGGCGGGCGTACTTCAACACCACCCCGTTGGGCCGGGCCGTGACCGGGACCCTGCTGGTGCGGGCGATGATCTCGGACGACGTCCAGATCTGGGGCGACGGCTCGACCTTCAAGGGCAATGACATCGAGCGGTTCTACCGGTACGGCCTGCTGGCCAACCCGCAGCTGCGCATCTACAAGCCGTGGCTCGACACCGACTTCGTCACCGAACTGGGCGGACGTAAGGAGATGTCGGAGTGGCTGCTCGAACGCGGCCTGCCGTACCGGGACAGCACCGAGAAGGCTTACTCCACCGACGCCAACATCTGGGGCGCCACGCACGAGGCGAAGACCCTCGAGCACCTCGACACCGGCATCGAGACGGTCAACCCGATCATGGGAGTCCGGTTCTGGGACCTGTCGGTGGAGATCCCGACCGAGGATGTCACGATCGGCTTCGACCAGGGTCGTCCGGTGACGATCAACGGTAAGGAGTTCGCCAGCCCCGTCGATCTGGTGCTGGAGGCCAACGCCATCGGCGGCCGGCACGGCCTGGGCATGTCGGACCAGATCGAGAACCGGATCATCGAGGCCAAGAGCCGGGGCATCTACGAGGCGCCCGGCATGGCGCTGCTGCATGCCGCGTACGAACGGCTGGTCAACGCCATCCACAACGAGGACACGCTGGCGAACTACCACAACGAGGGCCGCCGCCTCGGTCGGCTGATGTACGAGGGGCGCTGGCTGGACCCGCAGGCGCTGATGCTGCGCGAGTCGTTGCAGCGCTGGGTCGGCACGGCGGTCACCGGTGAGGTGACGTTGCGGCTGCGCCGGGGCGAGGACTACTCGATCCTGGACACCACCGGCCCGGCGTTCAGCTACCACCCCGACAAGCTGTCGATGGAGCGTACCGAGGACTCGGCGTTCGGCCCGTCGGACCGGATCGGCCAGCTCACCATGCGCAACCTGGACATCGCCGACTCGCGGGCGAAGCTGGAGCAGTACGCCACCCTTGGCATGGTCGGCGGCGCGGCCCCGCAGCGGATGGTCGGCGCCGCGCAGGCGGCCTCGACCGGGCTGATCGGTGCGATGCCCCAGGGCGGCGCGGAAGCCATCGCCTCCCGGGGCGTCTCCTCCGCCGACGACGAGGCACTCGACCGCGCCGCGATGGAGTTCGGCGTCGACTGAGCGATGCCTCGGGAATGGGGTGCGCTGTGACGGCGGGGCGGTGACCGCCCCGCCGTCACGTCGGTCAGCCGAAGTACGTGGACCAGAGGTTGTGGGTCGGCCAGCTGGTTACCGCGCGGGAGGCGGTCCAGAGCGCCGAGTCGATCGCGCCGTAGCTCAGCCCGGACTCGTCGTCGCGCTGGTTGAACACGGCCGCCCAGCTCATCCCGTGGTAGGTGCGGACCATGATGCTGTACGTGCCGGCGAAGCTGCCGGTGTGCCAGGTGTTGCGGCCGGTGCCGCCGCTGACTGGGCGCACCTGCCAGCCCAGGCCGTAGTACCAGCCGTCGGCGTTCACGCCGGTGGGGTTGGGCACGGCGAAGACCCGGCCGATCGAGGTGCTGTTCAGCACCGTGTTGCCGCTGTCGAAGGTTGCCGCCCAGCGGACCAGGTCCACCGCGGAGGCGAGCCAGCCGCCGTTGGCGTCGTGGATGCGCATGCTGAACGTGCCGTACGGGGCGTTGACGATCGTGCCCGAGTTGTCCAGCACGGTCGGACCGGTGTACTGGGAGTGGTAGCCCACCTCGCCGCTGTGTCGGCTGATCGTCCAGCCGGTCGCCATCCGGGTGATGCCCCGCGGGGCGAGCAGCTTCTGCTTCACGTACGTCTCGTACGGCAGGCCGGTGACCTTCTCGATGATCCGGCCGGCGAGCAGGTAGCCGTAATTGCTGTAGGAGACGGTCGAGCCGGGGTCGTGCATCAGCGGCTGGCCGGACATGAATCGGATGACGTCGGCGTGGGTCAGCTCCATCGGCACGCCCAGCGCGTTGGCGATGACCCGGTCCTTGAACACCGGGTCGAACGCGGTCAGGTCCCGGTCCCAGCCGCCGGTGTGCTGGAGCAGCCGCCAGAGGGTGACCTGGCTCAGCCGGGGGTCGGCGGTCTGCCCGGGCGGCGGAGTCAGGTTCAGGAACTTGGTGATGGGGTCACCGAGGTTGAGCTTGCCGTCCTGCGCGAGCCGGACGATCGCCGCCGCGGTCAACGACTTGGAGAGGCTGGCCACCCGGAACAACGAGGTGGGCTGGATGTACTGCGGCGAGTTGTTGCCGTAGCCCCGGGCCAGCACCAGCCGCCCCTGGTAGGTCACCGCGAGCTGGCCGGCCTCGATGTGCCGGGCCTGCATGAAGGCCTTCATGGTGTCGTCGAACGCGCTGAGCGAGCTGACCGCGGTGCCGGACGCCGTCCAGGTGTCCACTGCGGCGCTCGCCGGCGCCGCCCCCAGCGCCCCCGCGCCGAGCGTGCCCACCCCGGCGGCACCCACCAGCTTCCCGAACGTCCGTCGGCTGACCGTCGTCCCGTCCATGCGTCCCCCTCCGATTGATCACGATCATGGCGACGCTACTCGACGGACTCGGGACGTGGCGGCGGCGGGTCTTCGTGATCGGCGGTGACGCAGGGTAGCGTGACGCCCGTGTTCCCTACCGTCCGTGAAGTGCTCGCCCTGGTGCCGGTACGCCACGGCGCCCCGCGCCTGGTCGCGGGCGACGCGGGGCTGGACCGCCCGGTCCGCTGGGTGCACGTGGCCGAGGTGCCGGACATCGCCACCTTGCTCGGCGGCGGGGAACTCGTGCTCACCACCGGCATCGGGCTACCTCCGGACGACGCGGGGCTGCGCGCGTTCATCGACGACCTGGCCGACGTCGGGGTGTCCGGGCTCGTCGTCGAGCTCGGTCGCCGCTACCTCAGCGGAGTGCCCCGGGTGATGGCCGCCGCGGCCGAGCGGCGCGGACTGCCCCTGGTCGAGCTGCGCCGGGCCACCCCGTTCGTCCGGATCACCGAGGCGGTGCACGCGCTGATCGTGGACGCCCAGCTCACTGAGCTGCGGGCCACCGAGGAGATCCACCAGCGGTTCACCGAGCTCTCCGTGGAGGGCGCCGGCCCGGAAGACGTGGTGCGGCAGGCCGCCGAGCTGGCCGGGTGTCCGGTGGTGCTGGAGAACCTGTCCCGGCGGGTGCTCGCGTACGACCCGGCGGGGGAGAGCGCCGAGTTGCTGCTCGACGGCTGGGAGCAGCACTCGCGGCGGATCCGGCCCGCCGGGCGGACCGCGTACGACCCGGACAGCGGGTGGCTGGTCACCACCGTCGGCGCCCGGGGCGAGGACTGGGGGCGGCTGCTGCTGCGCTGGCCGGCCGGCGGCGAGCTGACCACGGGCGGCGCCGACCGGCTGCTGGCCGCCGACGACCGCCCGCCGGAGGTCGTCCCGCTCGACGGGATCGACGGCACCCGGCCGACCCCGCCCACCCGGCTCACCATCCTCATCGAGCGGGCCGCCTCCACGCTCGCCCTCGGCCGGTTGATCCGGCGCGACGCCGAGGGGTTGGAACGGCAGATCCACCGGACCCTGCTCACCGCCCTGATCGACCACTCCCGTCCGGTCGACGAGGTTGCGCTGCGGGCCAAGGCCCTCGGCGTGACGCTGGACCGCCGCCACCTGGTCGGCGTCGTGGTGCGGTACCGGGCCGACGACGCGGCGGAGGCCGGGGAGTCCGGTCCGGAGGCCGGCCCGGCCCGGCTGCGCGACCTCGCCGAGTCGGTCGGCCAGGCGCTCCGGGAGGCCAGGCTCACCGCCCTGACCAGCGCCGTCGACGACCATGCGGTCGGCGCGCTGCTCGCCCTCGCCGACCCGGCCGCCGAGGAGAAGGCGCTCGCCGCGCTCGCCGCCGCGCTGCGCCGGGTACGCCTCGACGCCGTCCCGGCCCGTCCGCCGGGCCCCCGGTCCGCCCCCCGCCCGGTCGACGTGGCCACCCGTCCCGTCGCCGTCGGCGCGCCGCGTGCCGCCGACGGGCCGGCCCGTCCGACTGCCGTCCCGCCGCGGGCGGCCGCTCCGGCAGCGGTGATCATCGCGGCCGGGTCCGGGGTGGGCAGCCTGCGGGAGGCGGGCCGCTCACTGGTCGAGGCGCGGCAGATCGCCGAGGCGGCCCGCCGGGACCGGCGGGATCTGCCGATCTTCCGGCTGCCGCACGTCGGGCTGGCCGGCCTGCTGCACCTGCTGCGGGACGAGCCGCGCCTGCAGACTTTCGTGGAGCGGGAACTCGGTGCGCTGCTGGCGTACGACGCCCGGCATCCCCGCGAGCAGTTGCTCGGCACCCTGCGGGCGTACCTGGAGCAGGGCCGGAACAAGTCGGCGGCGGCCGCGGCGGCGCACCTGTCCCGGCCGGCGTTCTACGAGCGGCTGGCCCGGATCGGCCGGATCCTCGACGTCGACCTCGACTCGGTCGAGGCCTGCCTCTCCCTCCACGTGGCCCTGCTGGCCCTGGACGCCGTCCGCACCCCCTAACCCCGCCCGCCCCCACCCCAGCCTTCGCGCGGTTGATCATGAAGTTGTTGCCCGCTGCTTCGGCGTGTCGCGGCAACAACTTCTTGATCAACGACGGCGGCGGCGGGGCGGCGTGGGGTGGGGTGGGGAAGGGGTTAGGTGAGGGTGGTGAGGGCCTTGGCGTAGGCGGGGGGGACGAAGGTGGGGCCGGCGGGGGTGAAGACGTCCGAGGTGGCCGCGGTCGACCAGGCGGTGTCCGGGACCGCGTCGACCAGGGCGCGGACCACCGGGGCGTCGCGCCACTGGTCCTGCTCGGCGAGCAGGCTCAGCGCCACCACCGACTCCTCGACCTCGCCGACGCACTCGAACGGCTTGTGCCCGTCCACGCCGAGCAGCTCGCGGTAGCCGGGGATCTGCGCCTCGTCGGCGAGCAGGTCGCCACCGAAGATCCTGGTGAGCCGCTCCCGAGGCATGAACGGCGCCATGGCCAGGAAGACGAACCGGCACTTCGGGCAGTCGCGGCACCAGCGCTCGCTCGCGTCGCGCAGCTTGAACGCGGCGTTGCAGCTGGTCACCACGGCGTCGTACCGGTCGATCTCGGCGAACAGCCGGGCGATGTGCAGCTCCGACAGCGACCGCAGCAGCGAGAAGTACGGCTCGGTGAGCCCGGCGTGCTCGGCGAGGGCGGCCCGCAGCAGCCCCTCCGCCTCGACGCCCTTGGACCACTGGTGGTTGATCTCGTGCCCCTGCCAGCTGAGGTTGGGGTCGGATGCCGAGCGCTCGTTGGACATCACCACCGGGCCGAGGCCGTGCAGCACGGCGGTGGCGACCGCGATCAGCGAGTTGATCGCGGTGACCGGGATGTGCCCGTTGCGCGCGCCGGCCGCGTTGAGGTCGAACAGCACCGGGTCGATCCGCCGCCGGGCCGCGAGGGGCACCAGGTCGGACGCCTCGTTGACCGACACGATGACGTGGTTGGGGTTGACCGAGAAGGGCACCGGGTCGAAGCCGGCCCGGCGCAGCGCCTCCAGGCTGACGATGGAGTCCTTGCCGCCGCCGACCGCGGAGAGCGGGCGCCGGTCCGAGTCGTCGTACACCCGGGGTGGGGTGACCTCCCCGGCCGGCACCTCGGGGCGCAGCTCCAGCACGTGCGGGAGCTGGTTGCGGTACGCGTACTCGCCGAGGCCCTTGGTGTAGACGGCGGTGACCAGCTCGACGGCGGCCGCGCCCAGCGGCGCCGGCAGCACCAGCCGGGGCGGGGCGGCGGCCTTGTAGTAGCTGACCCCGGCGACGATGTGCAGCAGGTCGAGCACCCGGTTGACGGTGGCCGCGGTCTCGTCCGACACCGGCTCGGCGGGCAACGGGAAGGTGATCACCTCGGTGAACCGCTGCTCGCCGTCGGGGCCGGTGAGGGCGTAGTCGAACAACGCCTCGCCGGTGGCGAAGTCGATCGAGTAGGACGGGAAGGTGAAGGCGTCCATCCGCCGGAGCTGCTCGTTGGGCACACGCAATACTAGGCCCTGGTTCGTCCGGCCGTGTCCGGCTGCGTCGGACCGTGCCCGCCGACCACCGTCGCGACCCGAGGAGAGCCTGTGCGCCTGTCTGATCTGCGCGGACGTCATGTCGCCGTCTGGGGCGCCGGCCGGGAGGGCCGGGCCGCGGTGACCGCGATCGCCGCGCACGGCCCGGCCGAGCTGGTCGTGGTCGACGACAGTGCGAACTTCCTCACCCTGCCCTGGGAGGGGGCGCTGGCGGAGGCCGCTCCGCTGGTCACCGGGGAGGCCGGCTTCGCCCGGCTGGCCGCCGCCGACGTGGTGGTCCGTTCGCCGGGCGTGCCGAACACCCACCCGTGGATGGTCGAGCTGCGCCGCCGGGACGTCCCGATCACCCAGGGCAGCGCGCTCTGGATGGCCGACCACGCGGCCCGGACGGTGGGGGTCACCGGCAGCAAGGGCAAGAGCACCACGTCCAGCCTGATCAGCCACCTGCTGACCGCGGCCGGCCGACCCAACGTCTTCGGCGGCAACATCGGTGTGCCGCTGCTCGACCTGCCCGAGGCCGAGCTGTACGTGCTGGAGCTGTCCAGCTACCAGTGCGCCGACCTGACCGACTCCCCCCGGGTGGCCGTGGTCACCGCGCTCTTCCCCGAACACCTCGACGCGCACGGCGGCGAGCGGGAGTACTACCGGGACAAGCTGAACCTGCTCGCGCACGGCCCGCACACGGTGGTGGTCAACGGCGCGGACCCGCGGCTGGCCCTGGAGTTGGGGGACCGGGCCGCGGTGCGGGTCGGCCTGCCGGACGCCGCCCACGTCGCCTCCGGCCCGGACGGCAGCCCCTGGTTCCACCTGCGGGACCAGCCGCTCTTCCCGCGCGCGGTGCTGCCGCTGGTCGGCCGGCACAACGAGGGCAACCTCTGCGTCGCTCTCGCCGTGCTGGACGCGCTCGGCGTGGACGTGGTGGCCGCCAAGGACACCCTCGCGGTGGCGGTCGCCGGGTTCCAAGGGCTCGCCCACCGGCTCACCGAGATCCCCGACCCGTCCGGCCTCACCTTCGTCGACGACACCCTGGCCACCAGCCCGTACGCGGCGATGCACGCGATCGACGCGTACGAGGGGCGGCCGTTGACCGTGATCGTCGGCGGGACCGACCGGGGCCTGGACTACAGCCCGCTGCGCGACCACCTGGCCGAGCGGGAGGTCACCGTGATCGGCATCCCGGACAGCGGCCCCCGGATCGTCGAGGCGCTCGCCGGGCTGCCGGCGGTGCGGACCGAGCTCGCCGAGGACCTGGTCGCCGCGGTAGGGCTCTCCCGCAAGCTCACCCCGGCCGGCGGGGTGGTGCTGCTCTCCCCGGCCGCGCCGAGCTACGGGCGGTTCCGCAACTTCGAGCACCGGTCCGAGGTCTTCGCGCAGGCGGTCGCCGACACCGCCCGCTGAGCCCCGGCCGGCCCTGGTCGGGGCCGGTCCGTCGGGCTAACCTCGTGATCATGGCGGTGCTGGTGGACGTGGACCCGGACCAGTTGGTCGTCCGGCTCACCGGCGCCGACCGGCTGTGGGCGCTCACCGCCGGGGTCCGCGTGCCCACCGCCGCGATCACCGGCGTGCGGCCGGTCTCCCGCGCCGAGGCGTACGCGCGGGGCTCTGGCTGGCGGCTACCCGGCACCTTCTGGCCCGGCCTGATCATGGCGGGCAGCTACGTCTCCCGGACCAACGGCCGGTCGTTCTGGTGCGTGCACCGCGCCGAGGAGGTGCTGCTGGTCGAGTTGGACGGGGAGCCGTACGACCGGCTGGTACTGGAGGTGGAGCAGCCGGCGGAGGTCTCTCGGGCGATTGCGCGTGCCCGGTTCCGCTGAGTCCCTCCCGGTGAGGGCAACCGGGGCGGGCTCCTGCACCGGCGCCGTCTCAGCTTGGCAGTACCGCGTGCAGGGCGCGCATGGACCGGATCGCCGACCGGATCTCCTGGAGGTAGCGGCCCGGGGTGAGGGTGGGTTCGGGTAGCCCGGCCACCGCCGCCAGCGTCGGGTCGACCCCGACCGTGTCGATCCCGCAGCGGTACGGCACGGCGAGGGTGCGCAGCGCGTCGCAGTGCTGGAACGGCACGTAGATCGGCGCGGTCACCATCAGCACCGGGTCGCCGGCCCGCAGCCGGACGTGTTCGGCCCAGAACCGCTGGGTGTCGGCGGTGTGCGCCCGGCGCCGGTCCGGCTCGCTGGACGGGGCGGCGAGGACCCGGACCGGGGGCAGGCCGGCCGGTCGGTAGGTGCGCGAGGACCAGGCCCGGTGGGGGTGGTCGGCCGGCTCGCCGCGTTCCTCGCTCGGCGTCGTGACCCCGAACGCGGCGCGTACGCCCGCGTCGAGGGCGTCCACCTCGGTCGAGCAGCCGGTGATCCCGGCGTCGGCGAGCATCCGTGACTCGGCCGGGGAGAGGAGCCGGCAGCTGCCCAGCACCGCCACCTCGCCGGTGATCCCGGCGACCGTGCGCGCCAGGTGCGCGGCGTACGCGGTGCGCCGCAGGCAGGCGTGCGCCAGCCCGCCGAGCACCAGCAGGTGGGCGTATCGGGGTAGGGCCGGCGGGACGGGTCGGACCAGGCCCAGTGCCGCCGCGGCGTCGAGCACCAGCCGGACGGTCGCCGGGTCGAAGGCCGGCTCCCGGGCCTCCGGGCGTTCCCGCCCCTCGCGGAAGTCCCAGTGCCGGGCGGAGAAGTCGTCCAGCCCGGACAGCACTGCCGGCAGGTCCCCGGCCGGCCAGTCACCGCCGAAGTGCCGTACCAGGGCGCGCAGCGGCGGCGAGTCCACCCACGCCCGTACCCCCGCCGTGAGTTCCCCGTCGGTCGTTCCCGCCGCGCCGGCCGGCAGCGCCACCCCCGTCGTCCGCACCCGGCGGATGCTACCGCCCGTCCGTACGCGGGCACCGGCCGTTGTGGATCGTGGCCACAGCGGCAGCGGCGCGGGTTGACGCGGTGTCAGGCGGCCGGGGCCGCTGCGCTACACAGTGACAGTTGTCCCCCTCATCGGGCGGTGAGAGCGTGCGAGGACCAACCGCCGCTGAAGGGTGCGACGATGACCTCCGACGATCTGCTGGCCCGGCACCGGGCCGTGCTCCCGTCCTGGATGCCGCTCTACTACGCCGAACCGATCGAGCTGGTCTCCGGCTCCGGCCGCCGGGTGACCGACGCCCAGGGACGCAGCTACCTGGACTTCTTCGGCGGGGTGCTGACCAACATGATCGGCTACGACATCCCGGAGATCCGGGACGCGGTCGAGCGGCAGCTGCGCACCGGCATCGTGCACAGCTCGACCCTCTACCTGATCCGGCAGCAGGTGGAGCTGGCCGAGAAGATCGGCCGAATCTCCGGCATCCCCGACGCGCGGGTCTTCTTCACCAACTCGGGCACCGAGGCGAACGAGGCGGCGCTGCTGGTCGCCACCAACCACCGCCGTTCGCACCAGATCCTCGCGGTGCGCAACAGCTACCACGGCCGGTCGTACGCGGCCATGGGCGTGACCGGCAACCGCAGCTGGTCGGCGAGTGCGCTCAACCCCTTGCAGGTGGCCTGGCTGCACTCCGGTGAGCGGCTGCGCGGTCTGCTGTCCCGGCTCGACGAGTCCGACCGGATCGACGCCGCGGTGGAGGACCTGCGCGAGGTGCTCGCCACCCAGACCTCCGGCGACGTGGCCTGCCTGATCGCCGAGCCGATCCAGGGCGTCGGCGGGTTCGTGCACGGCCCGGACGGGCTCTTCGCGGGCTGGAAGAAGGTGCTCGACGAGCACGGCATCCTGCTGATCAGCGACGAGGTGCAGACCGGCTGGGGACGGACTGGCGAGCACTTCTGGGGCTACCAGGCGCACGGCGTCACTCCGGACCTGCTCACCTTCGCCAAGGGCATCGGCAACGGCTTCGCCCTGGCCGGCGTGGTCGGCCGGGCCGACGTGCTGGAGTCGGTGCCGGCGATCAGCTTCTCCACCTTCGGCGGCAACCCGATCTCCACGGCGGCCGGCAACGCGGTCCTCGACTATCTGCTGGATCACGACCTGCAGGCCAACGCGGAGCGGGTGGGCGCGATCCTCGGCGACGGTCTGCGCGCCGCGGTGGCCGATCTCGACTGTGTCGCGGAGGTGCGCGGCAAGGGCCTGATGCTGGGCGTCGAGTTCGTCCGCCCGGGCACCAGTGAACCCGACCCGGCGCTCACCGCCCGGGTCTTCGAGGCGTGCCGGGCCGGCGGTCTGCTGGTCGGCAAGGGCGGCCTCTACGGCAATGTGGTGCGGATGGGTCCGCCGCTGACGCTGACCGAGGACGAGGCCCGGGAGGGCCTGGCGATTCTGGTCGACGCGATCCGTTCCTGCGTGGCGGCGGAGGTGGCGGCGTGAACACGATCGGGCATTTCGTCGACGGCAAGCGGGTCGTCGGTGACTCGGAGCGGCGCGGGGACGTCTTCGACCCGGCCACCGGCCGGCGTACCGGGCTGGTGGCGCTGGCCTCCGCGGCGGATGTGGCGGGCGCGGTGGAGGCGGCCGAGCGGGCGGCGCGGGCCTGGCGGGACGCGTCGCTTTCCAAGCGGACGGCGGTGCTGTTCGCCTTCCGCGAGCTGGTCCACGCCCGGCGCGGCCGGCTTGCCGAGGTGATCACCGCCGAGCACGGCAAGGTGCTCGCGGACGCCGGCGGCGAGGTGCAGCGGGGCCTGGAGGTCATCGAGTACGCCTGCGGCATCCCGTCGGCCCTGCGCGGCGGCTTCAGCGAGAACGTCTCCACCGAGGTCGACTCGTACAGCCTGCGCCAGCCGCTGGGGGTGGTGGCGGTAATCTCGCCGTTCAACTTCCCGGCGATGGTGCCGCTCTGGTTCGTCCCGGTCGCCGTCGCCTGCGGCAACGCGGTGGTGCTCAAGCCCAGCGAGAAGGACCCGAGCGCGGCGCTGCTGCTGGCGGAGTGGTTCAGCGAGGCGGGCCTGCCCGACGGCGTGCTCAACGTGGTCAACGGCGACAAGGAGGCGGTCGACGCCCTGCTCGACCACCCGGGGGTGAAGGCGGTGTCCTTCGTCGGCTCCACCCCGGTCGCCCGGTACGTGCACCAGCGCGCCGCGCTGGCCGGCAAGCGGGTGCAGGCGCTGGGCGGGGCGAAGAACCACATGGTGGTGCTCCCCGACGCCGACCTCGACCTGGCCGCAGACGCGGCGGTCAACGCCGGCTTCGGCTCGGCGGGGGAGCGGTGCATGGCGATCTCCGCCCTGGTCGCGGTGGAGCCGGTGGCGGATGCCCTGGTGGCGAAGATCGCCGAGCGGATGGCCCGGCTGCGTACCGGGGACGGCCGGCGCGGCTGCGACATGGGTCCGCTGGTCACCGCCGCGCACGCCGAGCGGGTCCGGTCCTATGTGGAGTCCGGGATCGCGGCCGGCGCGGTGCCGGTGGTGGACGGGCGGGACGTCACCCCGGACGGCGTGGCGGAGGGGTTCTGGCTCGGGCCGACCCTCTTCGACCACGTCACCCCGGACATGTCGATCTACACCGACGAGATCTTCGGGCCGGTGCTCAGCGTCGTCCGGGTCGGCTCGTACGACGAGGCGGTCGACCTGGTGAACGTCAACCCGTACGGCAACGGCACGGCGATCTTCACCAACGACGGCGGGGCCGCCCGGCGGTACCAGCACGAGGTGGAGGTGGGCATGGTCGGCATCAACGTCCCCATCCCGGTGCCGATGGCGTACTACTCCTTCGGCGGTTGGAAGGCGTCGCTCTTCGGTGACCTGCACGCGCACGGCGCCGAGGGGGTGGCCTTCTTCACCCGGGGCAAGGTGGTCACCAGCCGCTGGCTCGACCCCCGGCACGGCGGGGTCAACCTCGGCTTCCCCACTCAGACCTGAGCAGTCGCAGCACCCCCGCCCCGGCCAGGTACGCCGCCAGCGCCGGGGCGGGCAGCCCCAGCGGCTCGGGCGCGGTCTTGCCGGTGAGGCTGTTGATCAGCAGCCCGGCGACCGGGCCCGCGTAGCCCACCGCGACCAGCGCGGTCCGGACCGGTCCGCCGGTGCTCGCCCGGCCGTGCCGGCGGGTGCGGGCCTCGATCGGGCCGAACACGGCGACCAGCGCGGCCAGCACCACGGCCAGGGCGAGCAGCCAGGGCACCCGCCAGGCCCACCAGGCCGCCGTGGCGACCTGCGGTGTGGGCAGCACCCCCAGGGTGTCCAGCAGGCCGACCAGCAGGACGGCGGCGGTCAGGTGCCAGAGGAAGACGGTCAGCACCACCGCGTTCACCGCGATCACCGCCTGCCAGGGGCCGCGGCGGCGCAGCCACCGTCGGGCGGGATTCTGCAGCAACAGGATCAGCCCGAGCTGCGCGATGGCCGCCGCGAGCAGCGCCACGCTCGGCGGGGCGGTGTTGTCCAGGCGCTCGCCCGGCACGTTCAGCATCGACACCGGGTACGGCCCGACGCGGGTCAACAGCAGCAGCGCGACCAGCCCCACGAGCACCAGCACCGCCCCGGCGCGCCGCGAGGTGGGCAGCCGTCGCCGGCGCAGTCCGGCACGGTCCCCGCTGCCTTGATCCGGTGCTGTGGGGCTTGGGCGCCGGGCGTCGTACCAGGCGAAGCCGAGCTGGTGGACGGCCAGCCAGCCGAAGAGGTAGTTCCCGGTGGCCAGGTCGGCCGGGCCGAGGATCCGGCCCAGATCGCCGAGCGCCACCAGCCCGACCAGCACCAGCGGTACGACCAGGCCGAGGCGGCGGTGCAGCGCGTACATGACGGGGGTCAGCGGGACCACCACCAGGTAGGCGACGAGGAACCAGAGCGGGATGGTGGCGAACCAGGCCACCGTGCGGATCTCGGTGGCGTCGGCGCCGCGCAGCCGGGCCACCGCCGCGCCGGCCGCCAGCACCACCAGCAGCGCGGTGGTGGGCCGGATCAACCGGCTGCTGCGGTCGATCAGCCAGCCGGTGGCGTCTCCGCCCCGGGACCGCCAGGAGGTCAGGGCGGCGGCGTTGGCGTAACCACCGACCAGGAAGAAGATCGGCATCACCTGGACCACCCAGGTCAGCGGCCAGGCCCAGGGGAGGTCGCCGAGCGCGGAGTGCCCGGTGGGTCGGCCGGACTGGTCGTGCCCGATCACGGCGATGGTCCAGTGGCCGAGGACGACCAGGGTGATGGCGAGCGCCCGGAGCAGGTCGGCGTAGCGCTCGCGGCTGGGCGGGGTGCGCTCGGCGAGCTGCCGCAGGCGGCGCATGGGCCCAGGCTATTCCAGCGAGTTCTGGCTCGCGGTGATAACGGTTCGGTCGTCGGGTCTTGTGGTCCGCGCCCCACTGTCGTAGAAATTCTTCAGCAATTCGGATTGAACTGAAGACAAGCGACGCGTAACCCCACCGTGCCTCGCCGTCGCGGCCGCCGTCCCCCATCCCCGGCGGGCCGCCCCGTACCCGAACCGAGGAGATGCGATGAACAGGCGTGAGATCCTGCAGCGCACCGCCGCCGCCGGCCTCTTGGTCACCCCCGCCGCCGGCCTGCTCGCCGGCTGCGCCACCTCCGGTGGCGACGACAACAAGAAGGACACCGGCTACAAGGGCAGCAAGAGCGAGCAGAACCCGCTCGGCGTCAAGGAGGACGCCCCGCTCGAGGTGGTGATCTTCAACGGCGGCTTCGGCGAGGAGTACGCCAAGGCCCACGAGGCCATGTACAAGGAGAAATACCCCAAGGCGGAGATCAAGCACGCGGCGACGCAGGAGATCAACAAGACCCTGCAGCCGCGCTTCGTCGACGGCAACCCGCCGGACGTGGTGAACAACTCCGGCGCCGGCCAGATCGACCCCAACGGCCTGGTGTCCCAGGGCGCCATCGCCGACCTGGGCGAACTGCTCGACGCCCCGAGCCTCGACATCCCCGGCAAGAAGGTGCGCGACACGCTGCTGCCCGGCACCGTCGAGGTCGGCTCGTACGACGGCAAGTTCCTCGTCCTCAACTACACGTACACCGCGTACGGCATCTGGTACTCCACCAAGCTCTTCACCGAGCGCAACTGGCAGTACGGGAAGACCTGGGAAGAGCACATCGCGCTCTGCAAGCAGATCAAGGCCGCCGGCATCGCGCCGTGGACGTACGCGGGCAAGCACCCCCGCTACATGAGCTGGCCGCTGATCTCCACGGCGATCAAGTTCGGCGGACCGTCGGTGGCGATGGCGATCGACAACCTCGAGCCGAACGCGTGGAAGTCCGACGCGATGAAGGCGGCTGCCGACGCGTGGCACCAGATCGTCAAGGACAAGTACATCCTGGACGGCTCGCCGGGCCTGGACCACATCCAGTCCCAGACGGCCTGGTGCCAGGGCAAGGCCGCCTTCATCTCCTGCGGCTCCTGGCTGGAGAACGAGCAGGCGAAGGTCACCCCGGCCGGCTTCAACATGACCGTGGTGCCCACGCCCAGCCTGAGCACCGGCGACAAGCTGCCGTTCGAGGCGATCCGGGGCACCGCGGGCGAGCCGTTCATCGTCCCGGCCAAGGCCAAGAACGTCGCCGGCGGCCTGGAGTACATGCGGGTGATGCTCTCCAAGAAGGGCGCCCAGGACTTCACCAAGAAGGTCTCCAGCCTGCCCGTGGTCGCCGGCGCCACCGAGGGCGTCGAGCTGCCGTTCGGCCTGAGCACGGTGTCGAAGGCGCTGGAGGCCTCCGGCTCCAACGGCTTCAACTGGGTCTACAACAACTTCTACCGCAAGCTGGAGCGGGAACTCGTCGACGCGGCGTGCGGTGAGTTCTTCAGCGGGCGGATCGGCCCGGCGGAGTTCCTCGACCAGTGCCAGAAGGGCGCCGACTCGATCGCCCAGGACAGCTCGATCAAGAAGTACAAGCGGGCCGCGTAGCCAGCCGGTGGGGGTGGGCGTCGGCCCGCCCCCACCTCCCTGGCCGGTTGGAGGAGGATCCCCCTCGTGCGACATGGCAAGTACCCGCTGATCATCACGTTCCTGCTGCCGCCGCTGGCGCTCTACGTCCTGTTCGTGATCTCGCCGTACCTGCAGGCGTTCCAGATCTCGACGACGAGCTGGCTGGGCTACTCGGCGCAGGCCGACCCGGTCGGTCTCGCCAACTTCCGGACGATGCTGCATGACGACCGGGTGTGGAACGCGATCGGCAACAACGCCATCCTGCTCGCCGTGGTGCCGGTGCTGACCATCGGCCTCGGCCTGTTCTTCGCCACCATGCTGTCGATGGGCGGTCGCGGCGACCGGGCCGGCGTGACCGGAGTCCGCGGATCAGCGTTCTACCGGCTGGTCTACTTCTTCCCGCAGGTGCTCTCGGTAGTGATCATCGCGCTGCTCTGGCGGGAGATCTACCACCCGAACAGCGGCCTGCTCAACGGCTTGCTACGCGCCGTCGGCCTGCCCGCGCCGACCTGGCTCGGCGATCCGCGCACCGCCTTCTGGTGCGTACTCGCCGTGATGGTGTGGAGCAACGTCGGCTTCTACGTGGTGCTCTTCGGCGCGGCGATGTCCGCCATCCCGCGCGACATCTACGAGGCGGTCCTGCTCGACGGCGCGTCCCGGTGGGTCACGCTGCGCCGGATCACCATCCCGCTGCTCTGGGACACCGTGCAGGTCGCCTGGATCTACCTGGCCATCGCGGCGCTGGACGGCTTCATCCTCGTCCAGCTGATGACGAACGGGGGACCGAACTTCTCCTCCGACGTCATCGGGCTGCGGATGTACGAGACCGCGTTCGGCAGCGAGAGCAAGTTCGGGTACGCCTCGGCAATCGGCGTGGTGATGTTCTTCCTGACCCTCACGGTGGCGGTGCTGGCGCTGCGGGCCGCCCGGCGCGAGAGGATCGAGTACTCATGACCACCCTGGACAGGCCCACCACGACGGGCGCGGAGCCGGGCCCGACCCGCCACGACCCGGGGCCGGCCCGCCGCGAGCTGGGTGTGGTGAAAGTCGCGTCGCACGGCTTCCTGCTGGTCTGGGGCGCGCTGACCGTGCTGCCGCTGCTGTGGATGTTCCTCAGCTCGTTCAAGAGCGACGGCGAGATCCTCTCCGACCCGTGGGGGCTGCCCGGCGCGCTGCGCCTGGACAACTGGGCCCGGGCCTGGACCGAGGCGCACATCGGCCGGTACTTCCTCAACAGCGCCATCGTGGTGGCGGGTTCGCTCACGCTGACTATGCTGCTCGGCGCGACTGCGGCGTACGTCTTCGCGCGCTACGAGTTCCGGGGCCGTCAGGTCGTCTACTACCTGTTCGTCGGCGGCATGATGTTCCCGGTCTTCCTCGCCCTCGTCCCGCTCTTCTTCGTGGTCCGCAACGCCGGTCTGCTCGGTACCTGGCCCGGCCTCATGCTGGTGTACGCGGCGTACTCGCTGCCGTTCACGGTGTTCTTCCTGACCGCGTTCTTCCGCACCCTGCCGACCGCGGTCGCGGAGGCGGCCCTGATCGACGGGTGTGGCCATTTCCGGCTGTTCTTCCGGGTGATGCTGCCGATGGCGCGTCCGGGACTGATCAGCGTGGCGATCTTCAACTTCCTGAGCCACTGGAACCAGTTCATCCTGCCGCAGGTGCTCATGCAGGGCGACGACTCGAAGTACGTCCTGGCCCAGGGCCTCACGGCACTCGCGGTCAGCCAGGGCTATCAGGGCGACTACAGCGGCCTGTTCGCCGGTCTGACCATCGCCACACTGCCGGTGCTGGTGGTCTACGCGGCGTTCCAGCGGCAGATCCAGGCGGGCCTCACCGCTGGCCAGCTCAAATGAGGTGGCGGTTGCCACAGGCAACGGGGCAGCGGGGCCAGTGACGGCTCCCCTATGGTGGGCCGGCATCTTCACCGATTGACAGGAATCAGATGTTCTTCCTCATCTATGACTTGCTGCTGCTGCTCGGCGGCATCGCGATGATCGTCTTGGGCCTGGCGATCCGCGAGCAGTCCACCGGATCCCGGATCCTCAACGTCGTCGTCGGCCTGGCCATGTTCGGCTACGGCTTCTACCTGATGTTCCTCTTCGAGGGCGGGACGTACCGGATCTTCTTCTACGTCTTCATCCTGCCGATCCTGCTGATCGTCCGGGCGTTCAAGGCGCGCAAGGAGGCCCGCGAGCAGGCAGCGGCGCACCAGTTCGCCGGCGCGGCCCAGCCCGGCTACGGCCAGCCGGTCGGGCCCGGCCAGCCGGCGCAGGGCTGGCCGGCCCCGCAGGGCCAGGCCGGCCCTTACGGTCAGCCGGCCCCGTACGGCCAGGCCCCGCAGGCCCAGCCGGCCCCGTACGGCCAGGCCCCGCAG
>NZ_JBUEGB010000044.1:0-53729 GCF_054963695.1 Micromonospora sp. RTBAU3-60
GCTTAGTGCTCGCGTGCGGCGGGCGAGTCGGAATGCGGTTGGCCGTCGACCACGGTGGACATGCTCAATTCGGCACGACCGCGCACCGGACGCCGCCGCTCACATGTCACGTACCGTGACGCCCGGTCGGCGGCATATCCGGATACCTGTGAGGTGCACTGCTTCAAGACGGACGGCGGCGGGTTGCCGCGTGTGGGTGATTCACGCTGGACCGCCTGGAGCGTCAGGCAGCGCGAACCAGCGGCCTTCAACCACCTCGCGTAGGTGACCCTCGCCGGCAAGATGGGTACAGGCCGCGTCGATGTCCTCATTGCTGTAGCCGTCATCTGCGGCTTCGTCGAGGAACCAGCGAATGCGCCATGCATCGAACGCTTCAACCTCGCGCCCGAGCAAGGGGTCGGTGACCAGGTCGACGTCGACCTCCCTGCCATCAGAGCTGATCATCCGGCACCCCGCGCCGTGGACGGTGTACTCGATTCCGCTACGGGTGACACCTTCCCTGGGCAACTCTCGACGCGAGCGGACCGCTGCCAGAAGGTCCGCGATGTCCGCGACGGGGAACAAATCGGCGAGCAGCTGACCACGTATCTCGCGCAGGGCAGCGGCGAAGCGCAGCACAGCGCCAACCGACGGAAGGTCCCGGGCCATGCGGCCCAGTATGAGTGTCCTCCCACGCCCTCTGGCGGACCGACCACGAATTCCGCGTCGCCGCCACGTGTGATCATCTCGCCGGGCACTGGGCATCCGCTGATCGGGGCCCGGGGGGTGCCCCCGGGGTATCCAGAGAGCAGTACACGCGGTTCGGCACCGCCACGTTCGCCGTGGGTGTGGGATCGACGGCCAGCCGCCGCGTTGCGGAGCCAAACCCCGCCGCTACCCACGGGGTAACGACCGAGCTCCTGGCGAATGTCTGCGGGCCGAACATGTAGCTCTCATGACGGAAGTGCACTCAATTCGGTATGACCGGCCGCCGTGCCTCGTCACGAAGCGCCCGCAGTGGGTCCGCATGCGCGGAGCCGAGATCCGCGTGGTCATGACGGCGATGCCGCTGCCTGGGCCTCGGGTCATCCGAGTGCCTTGGCGGTGATCTCCGCCGGTGTGAGGGTGGCGTCGATGGAGGTCAGCTTGCCTGATGCGCGGTAGTGATTGAGTGTGGCTGCCGCGGCTGGTCGGTAGGACTGTAGGCCCGCGGTGATGCGGTCGGGGTTGTCGTCGTGGCGCTGGAACAGTTCGCCTCCACAGCGGTCGCAGACGCTGGGGCGCGCTGGGGCAGCGAACTCGGTGTGCCAGGTTCTGCCGCAGCCGCGACAGGTGCGACGGCCGGCCAGGCGGCGAACGACCTCGGCGTCGGGCAGGACGAGGTCGATTGCTCGGTCGATGAGTGTGCCGAGGTCGAACAACACGGCGTCGAGCGCCACCGCGGTGACGGCATGGTTGGGGAAGCCGTCGAGGACGAAGCCGGCGGCGACGTCGGGCTGGGTGAGGCGGTTACGGACCATGGACAGGAGAACATGGTCTGGTACGAGTTCACCAGCGTTCATATGCTTTAGGGCCTGGAGCGCGGCAGGGGTTTTCGCCCGCATCTCGGCTTGGACGGCGTCCGCCAGACTGAGGCAGGGAACGCCGAGACTCGCGGCGATGGAGCCGGCGATAGTCTCCCGACCAGAGCCGGGTGGTCCGAGAACGGCCAGGCGCATCGACGCAGCCTATCGTTGTAGCCGCGAAGGGTGAGGGTGTCGGATCACGCACGGCCGGGTAGCGACGGCGTATCGCTGCTGCCGCCGCCCCTCAGAACCAGGGTGTGAGCCGGTGGTGTCATGGTGATCCATTGGTCAGCAAGAGCATCAGGATGTCGCCGCGGTGCAGGTATGTGGCAGTGTCGTTCGGGCCGCCGTCGAAGTAGGCGGCGTCTGATTGCGGCGGCTGGTCGCTGTAGTAGCCGGTGAGGTACATGAAGTCTGGGTGCACAGACCAGCACGACCAGCCTTCGCCGCCGGCGGCCGGCCTGTCGTGGTCCAGCCAGTTCAGGAACTCGTCGATGACCTTGTCGGCGTGTGCCGCGTCGAGGTGTCGGCGGTATGGGCTGAAGGCCGTGCGCAGCATCCACGACAAGCGGACACGGAAACCTGCCATGCCCAGTTCGGTCAGCTTGAGGGTGGTTGCGTCGGGAACCAGTCGGCCGGACTGCAGATTGTCCCAATGACGGGCGCGGTCGGCGGCGCGCACCATGTCCGGAAACAGTGGGCCGTGGACGAACGCCTCCAGCACCGACAGCCGGTTGCCTGGGGTGATCGGTTCGCCGACGCGTGCTTTGAGTAGCAGGGTGTTGCTGTTCATCACCTCATCAACCGCGGTCAGCAACGCATCGACCGCAGGGACATCAACCTCGGGTAACAGCGAACGCACCAGCCCATCTAACCTCGGCCAGACCCAGGTCTGGGCAGTCGCACACGAGTAGCTCCTCCGGTTGCCGCGCACACTCGGCGGCATGACAGGCGCCGGCTCTTCACCGTGTGCAGGCACGCGGTTACGGGGTTAGGGTGAACGCGTGACGGTCGACCTCTTCGCGGGGCTCCCGGTGAGCGACTACCAGCGCGCGCTCATTTGGTACGAGCGGCTGCTGGGCTCCGAACCCGCGTTCCTCCCGAACGCGACGGAGGCGGTGTGGGAGCTTGCCAAGCACCGATACCTCTACATCGAGGAGCTGCCCGAGCGCGCCGGCCATGCACTGCACACCGTATTCGTCGACGACCTCGATCAGCGGGTCGAGAGCATCGCCGCCCGAGGGATCAAACCCGCCTCGCGCGAGACGTACGGGAACGGTGTGCGCAAGGTGATCTACCGCGACCCCGATGGTAACGAGATCGGCTTCGGCGGCGCCCCGGTCGAGTGACCGGCGCGTCCTGACCGCGGCCATGAGCGGTGAGGACGTGCGCGCGGAGCGGGACTGGCGTATACCGTGCAGCGGCGGAGCGCGTTGCGGTGCTCGCACGGGGGCGCAAGCGGACACGGGCCTCCCGCTGAGCGTGGAGGCCGGCCTCACCTACGGCCGACCTGCCCGGCTATGGGACCGACCGCAGCGGCTGCTGCCGCGCTGGTAGCGTGTGTTTGCATTCCAGCCAGCCCGCCGTGGCGGAGTGTTTTAGGAGCAACGCGTGGCCGTGATCCTCCCCGAGGTTTCCCGCACCCTCAACGAGTACCTGCTCGTGCCGAACCTCACCACCGAGGACTGCACCCCGGACAACGTCGACCTGTCCACTCCCATCGTGCGGCACCCGGTCGGCGGGTCCTCGCCGCTGCGCATCGCTGTACCGCTCGTCAGCGCGATCATGCAAGCGGTCTCCTCGCCCCGCCTCGCCATCGCGCTCGCGCAAACCGGCGGGCTGAGCTTCATCCACCAGAACCAGACCGTCGAGGCGCAGGCTGAGTCCGTCAGCACGGTCAAGCGCCACAAGGCGGGCTTCCGGCACTCCGACATCAACACGAAGCCATCCGCGACGCTCGGCGAGGTCAGCCTTCTGCTCAAGGCCGCCGAACGGGACGTCGCGGTCGTCACCGACGACGGCACCGCGAGTGGCCTGTTCATCGGCCTGATCTCCACCGCCGACTTCCATCCCCAGCGTCACGACCTCAACGGCACGGTCGAGTCCCGGATGCGCCCGGCCAACGGTCTGGTCACCGCGCCACCGACGATTTCACTGTCCGACGCGAACACCCTCATCTGGGACCACCGCCTCGACCTGCTGCCGATCGTCACCGCCGACGGTCACCTCGCCTCGATTGTGCTGCGCCGCGACTACGAGCTGCACAAACAGTTCCGCAGCGAGTCCATCGACGACGATAAGCGGTTCCGGGTCGGTGCCGGGATCAACACTCGCGACTACCGCGACCGGATCCCCGCCCTCGTCGAGGCTGGCGCGGACGTGCTGTGCATCGACTCCTCCGACGGCTACTCGGTCTGGCAGCAGAAGACGTTGCAGTACGCCATTGGTGAGTTCAACGGCACTGTCCCGGTCGGCGCAGGGAACGTCGTCGACGGCCGCGGATTCCGGTACCTCGCCGATGCCGGTGCCGCGTTCGTCAAGGTGGGTATCGGCGGCGGGTCGATCTGCATCACCCGCGACCAGAAAGGCATCGGCCGGGGGCAGGCTTCCGCACTGATTGACGTGGTTGCCGAACGCGACCGGTACGCAGACGAAACCGGCATCTACGTGCCGATCTGCTGCGACGGCGGTCTCCTCGCCGACTACCACATGGCGATCGCCCTCGCCCTCGGCGCCGACTTCATCATGCTCGGGCGCTACTTCGCGCGATTCGACGAAAGCCCCTCCAATCTCGTCAATCTCGACGGGCAGATGTTCAAGGAATACTGGGGTGAAGGGTCCCAACGGGCCCGGAACGTCGCCCGGTACGACCAGGGCGAGACCGAGCTGCCGTTCGAGGAAGGCGTTGACGGCTACGTGCCGTATGCCGGCAGCCTCTACCCCAATATTGCCCGTACGGTCGCGAAACTGCGCGCCACCATGGTGAGCTGCGGTGCCATCACGCTGCCGGACTTTCACCGCGACGCGATGCTTGTTCAGGTGTCGCAGCAGAGCTACGAACAGAATGGCGCCGAAGTCCGGTTGCGCAGCGGCTCAGGCGGCAGCGGACAGTAGAAGGCCGCCCCGTCATCCGCTCGGGCAGCCTGGGCACTGGATCCGCGTTCCCAGGCACGGCACCGCGCTTCATCGCCGTCTCGGCGACGCATTAGCGCTCGGTCCATTGCCCGGGGTGCCGCCCGGCTCAGTCGTCGGCGGCCCTGCGTGGCGGGGCTTGGCACGCACACACGCATGCGTTCACCTCGGCGGTCGGGCGACGCGTTCACATCGGCACGTCCGCGCGCCACCCGTCAGCCGGCTGCGCTCCACCACGCGCGTCTGCGGCAGGTCAGGGCGTCGCGGTGAGAGGTTTGTCCATGGATGCGGGGACTGTCTTGAGCCGCTGCAAACGCGCTGGGCGTTCCTGGCTGTCGACCGGCCGGTACGCTCGCCGCTGTGACTGACGCGCCAACAATCGGCAACGGTGACGAGGCTCCCAGCACAACGCTGCTAGAACGTGTGCTGGCTGAGGCTGCTGAAGTTCTGATCATCGAGGCATCCGTTGACGAGCTCGACCGGCCCGACGCGGCTCGGATTGTGGTGTCGGGCAACGAGGTTGCAGAGCTGACTCCCCTGCTGGCTGTCGTTGACGGCGGCACCGGAGATCACTGTCGGTGCATGGGATGGCCGACAATCCTCGTGTCGGATGCCGCCGGCCGCGAGATCGCCCGCTGGACACTGCATCATCAGACCGCTATTAGCGGCCTCGGAAATTGCGATGCGGACCTCCGTGATGGCCCTGGCCTGACCGCCTGGCTGGCTGACCGAGGGCTGACCGGATCGCGCGAGGTCCAGCAGTTGTTGGCCCGCCAAGCGGCTGAGGAAGAGGCGCGCCGCGTCCAGTGGGTGAAGGCAGCGCCGCCAGCTCTCGCCGAGGCCGCCGAGGCGGCGTCGCGCCGAGAAACCGGCGCGGAGGAAAGGCTTGCCGACCTGGTATCCCGGCGATACCCCGATGCCATCGAGCGCATCCGAACGCTGGTGGCGTGGGCTGGCTTTCCGCCTCGCCACACGACCACGATGGGTGGCACACCGTGGTACGAGCTGGCGCCCGCGCGCATGCTGGTGGCCGAGCCAACCGAGTCGATCTTCAACGCGTTGACGTCGACATCGTTGACTCCGAACCAACTCGATGGTGCCGCAGAGCTGTTTACGTCCCTTGAGTGGATTGGTTCGCAGCGCGCCGACATTCCCGAGTCGCTGAGGTCTGCGCTGATCGCGCACATGACGGCGACCGGGACCGATCCCATGAAGTTCCGGATGCGCCATGGATACGGCGCGGAGCGAACGGAGTGACGCCGGTCGGCGCGCCGCAGGGGCTTTTCCCTGACCGATGGGCCCGGCGCCGCACACTCAATTCGGCTACTTGTCGAGAGTCACGTCGGCATCGACCGTTGCCCGCCGCAACCCACCACGGTCAACGCAGCGATGCGTCCGCCCGTACTCTGCTTCGGTGCACCTCACCTCAACTGCGCCCCGCCCTCGCCGGCATCGGCACGCAGAACCAGCACCCCTCAGGGTGATCGCCGGATTCCTGGCCACGCTGCTGCTCGCCGGCTGCGGGCTCGTCGCTCGCCCCCGCCCCGCCGCCACACTGCGGTTTGAGTTCGCGGCCACCACCGGGGACGGGTACATGAACCAACTGCTCACCATCTACAACGACAGCACCCAAATGCTTGCCCCGACACTGGAGTTCACGGCGCTCGACGCCACCCGAAGCCCGCTACCGACAGTAAAGGTCACCACGGTCTACGGCAGCGACCTGGGCAAGCTGGTCGTCCCACCGGGCGGTGGCGTCGACGTGCTGATCTTCACAGGCGAGGGAGCCCAATTGGCCGAGGATGTGGTCGTGTCCGTGCGCGCCACGGAGACGGTCAAGGCCCCAGCCGTCCATGTCGAGCCCGTTGTCACCCCCGTGGACGAATCCGGCCATGTGCTCGACCGCAACAGCCGGTTCACGGCCGTGTCGCTACGCAATGACGACAGCGAACACATGAGCGTCCGGCTGGTCTACATCATCTGGACCGATCCCGAGAGAGATCAGCGCCAGCAGGCCGATCAGGTCGTACCGGTCGGCGACCTGATAGTCGTACCGCCCAAGCAGACCACTCTGGTGCCGGTGGCCGGCGAGGCG
This sequence comes from Micromonospora sp. RTBAU3-60, assembly GCF_054963695.1. Taxonomy (NCBI): domain Bacteria; kingdom Bacillati; phylum Actinomycetota; class Actinomycetes; order Micromonosporales; family Micromonosporaceae; genus Micromonospora; species Micromonospora sp. RTBAU3-60. The sequence goes on from NZ_JBUEGB010000044.1 coordinate 6,772, forward strand.
CGGACCGCCATGGCGGGCGCTGCAGGGCGCTTCCCGACAAGCATCAAGGCGTACCTCTCCCGGTAGCCAGCAAGCCGCTTCGACGGCCTCGGATCGACCGAAGAAACTCGGCTACGTCAGTACGTCGGCGCCTATTGTGGAGTTCTCGGTCTCGCGCCACTCGTACTCGGGACTGACAGCCTTGCAGTCAGGGCCGTGTACGCCACACACTCGCATCGGCACCCCCGCGCGTCGAGCGTTCGGCACGTCCATCACTCACGTGTCGATCCGCGGTAGATGTGCGTGCCGCGTCAGCAGACCCAGCAGTAGAGGGAGTTCCTGCTCCGCACCGCGTCAGCCGCCAGTGCCGCCACCTCTCCGATGAGCTCACGGGCAAGCTCGTCGTCGATGGCTTCACCCTCCTCGGCCCGCAGCACGCTCCACCGCTCTGCCAGTCCGCCAAGCGCCTCGGCGTCAGCATCAGCCAACGCCTCTGTGAGATCGCGAGAGACGAGCAGGACCAGAGGGCTATCGCTGCCGGCGACTACGTCCGGGCCTCCCGCAGCGGTGGGTTGTTCAAGCTCCCGGTCCGTCAGAAGGCTCTCCCACTCCTCGAGCGTCGACCAGACGTCGAAGTTGCCGTAAGTCGCCGACTCGAAATCCTCACCTGGCCCGCTCCCGACAACACCGCTCGCGATCGTGTTGTCGCGCGCAGCGAAGAACTTGATGATCGAACTCACGTCGTCATTATCGAGGCTTGCCATCGGGGCACCCTTGGCAGCTGTGGCGGGGTGATCAACCGGCGCGCACGACCTGCGGCTAGATGTGTGCACGTGCGGTCTCCGTCGGCGACGCCTTCAAGCAGGGTGTCGTGGGCGCGTTGCCGCAACGACGAAGGTCCCGCCCTCGTGTCGTTGCGCTGGAACCGAAGGCGGGGCCGTGCACGGCGTCAGGGCTTGATGAGGACCTTGAGGCTCTTGCGGTCGTCCATGTCCTGGTAGCCGGCGGGCACACCGTCGAGGTCGGTGGTGGCGTCGAAGACCTTGCCGGGCTCGATCGCGCCGTCGAGGATGTCGGGCATCAGTTCCTCGATGTATGCGCGCACGGGTGCGGGGCCGCCGGCGAGGATGATGTTGTGGCGGAAGAGGCTGGCGAAGCCGATGGGGGCGTTCTCGTACTGGGGGACGCCGACGCGGCTGATCACACCGCCGGGGCGGACGACGCCGATGGCCTGTTCGTAGGCGGGCATGTAGCCGACGGCTTCGAGCACGGCGTGGGTGCCGTGGCCGCCGGTCAGTTCGCGGACCTTGGCAATGCCCTCGTCGCCGCGTTCGGTGACCACGTCGGTGGCGCCGAACTCGATGCCCAGGTCGGTGCGGGCGTGGTGGCGGCCCATGAGGATGATCTGCTCGGCGCCGAGGCGCTTGGCCGACAGCACGGCCAGGAGCCCGACGGCGCCGTCGCCGATGACGGTGACGGTGCTGCCCTTGCGCACGCCGCCCTTGACGGCGGCGTGGTAGCCGGTGCCGAAGACGTCGGCCAGGGTGAGCAGGGACGGGATGAGCGCGGAGTCCGCGGCGACGGGCAGTTTGACGAGGGTGCCGTCGGCGAGGGGGATGCGGATCGCTTCGGCCTGCCCGCCTTCGCCGGGGATGCCGTCCAAGAAGTTGGCCTGGGGGTGGGAGCAGGAGGTCTGCAGGTTCTCGCGGCAGAACTGGCAAGTGTTGTCGGAGATGGCGAAGGGGGCGACGACCAGGTCTCCGCGCTTGAGGGTGGTCACCTCGGAGCCGGTGTCCTCGACGATGCCGATCAGTTCGTGGCCCATCCGTGCCGGGCCGGCCTCGCGGGGCATCGAGTGGTACGGGTGCAGGTCGCTGCCGCAGATGCAGGACGCGGTGATCCGCACCAGCGCGTCGGTGGGCAGCTTGATCGTGGAGTCCGGGACGTTCTCAACGCGGACGTCGCCGGCACCGTGCATGAGGGTTGCGCGCATGATCTTCCTTTCCTTCGACTTCTTTGTGGGGGTTGTCAGATGGCGGCGCCGGCCCCGGCCAGCGCGTTGGTCGTCGTGGCGTCGCCCGGTTCGGGCGTACGCGCGGCGCGGCGGCGCGCGATGAGTGCCAACGCCACCGCGGGGACCACCGCCAGGACGACGATGACCAGGCCGACCGCGGCGGGGCCGGCGGCTCCGAGCGTGGAGGCCAGCGCCAGACCGGCGATCCAGGAGCCGACGGCGGTACCGGCGTTGAACGCCGACACGGTCAGCGCGGATCCGAGCGTGGGAGCCCTGCCGGCGAAACGCACGGCGAGGGCGATCAGTACCGGGTTCGCGCCCAGCCCGAAGAACCCGAGCAGCACGACGACACCGGCGGTCAGCCACGGCATATTCGATGCCAGGCAGATCATCCCAAGCAGGATCGCGGTGGCGACGGGCGCCACAAGCGTGACCACGTGCGGGTGAGCGTCGCCGTGACGGCCGGCGACCAGGGAGCCCACCAGGGCACCGACGCCGAACCCGACCAGCGCCAGCGGCACCAGTCGTGTCGGCACACCGGCCTGGTCGGTGAGCAGCGGCGCGATGTACGAGTAGGCGGCCAGGACGCCACCGGTGGTCGCCGCGCAGCCGGCCAGTGCCAGCCACAACCGGCCGGACCGCAGCCCGGCCAGTTCGGCGCGCACCGATACCGACCGTGTGTGTCCCTCCTCGTGAGGAACGTGACGGGCAATCAGAGCGGTAGCAGCCAGCGCCAGCATCGCGAGGGCCCAGAACGTGCCCCGCCACCCGATAAGTTGCCCTGCGAACGCGCCGAGCGGAACACCCAGCGCCGTGGCGAGCATGCCTCCGGCGTTCACCAGGCCCATGGCCCGCGCTCCACGCGCCGGCCCCGCGACGCGGGTCGCGACCACCGCGGCCAGCGCCCAGAACGCGCCGGTGGCGAACGCGGTGATCAACCGCGCCAGCAGCAGCACCGCAAAGCTGTCACCAACTGCCACGACGATGTGGCCCACCGCGAAGACCGCCAGCGCGAGGATCAGGGCCACGCGCTGCGGCAGCCGCAGCGTGAGCATCGCCATCAGCGGCGCACCGACGATCATCCCGATCGCGAAGACCGTGATCAGCAGACCGGCATGGGCGACACTGACCTGCAGGTCACCGGCGATATTGGGCAACACACCCGCCACGATGAACTCGGTCGTGCCCATCAGGAACGTCCCCAGCGCGAGAACGTAGATCAACAAGGGCAGTGCAGCGGAACGGGCCGCGCTTGCGCCGGCCCGGGAACCGCCGTTCAGGGGAGTTGTTTCGCCCTGCATACATGAACTCCTGTGCAGCTTCGGAAGCGTCTTCGCATCCATTTGAGCGCCGCACCCGGGCATGAAAAAGGTGGCGTTTATGGGGGGTACAACCTCTCCCCCCGCAAACAGGCTTGGCCCGGCTTACCGTGGGAACATGCCCGACTCGGCCGATAATCGCACCACTATTCGTGACTTCCTGATCAGCCGCCGCGCCAAGATCAGCCCCGAGCAGGCAGGGCTGCCTGCCGGTAGCCGGCGCCGGGTGCCCGGCCTGCGCCGGGAAGAGGTCGCCGTCCTCGCCGGCGTCAGCACCGAGTGGTACACAAGACTGGAGAAAGGCCACATCAGCGGAATCTCCGAAGACGTCCTCGACGCCGTGGCCCGAGCCCTGCACCTCGACGAGGAAGAACGCACCTACCTGTTCGACCTCGCCCACGCCGCCCGGCCGAAAGCCCGCCGAAATCCCCGACGCACTGAGGCGAAGGTCGAACCCCACCTGCAGTGGCTGATCGATTCCATCACGATGTCGGCAGCATTCCTGCGCAACGGACGCCTCGACGTGGTCGCCAGCAACGCGCTCGCCCGCGCACTGCACGAACCCATGTTTACCAGCGACACCACCACGGCCAACGGCAGAGCGAACTTCGCCCGCTACCACTTCCTCGATCCGGCATCACAAGACTTCTTCGCAGACTGGGAAGCCGGCGCCGCCGCGACCGTCGCCCTACTGCGCGCCGAGGCCGGTCGACACCCCGACGACCGGCTGCTGCGTGAACTCGTCGGCGAGCTCTGCACCCTCAGCACCGAATTCCGGGCGATGTGGGCATCACACGACATCCGCATCCGGCACGAAGGAGTCAAACGTCTGCAGCACCCCGTCGTCGGCGCACTCGAACTGACCTACCAGCCCCTCGTACTGCCGGCACCGTCGCGCGCCGTCCACGAGCTGACCGTGTACACCGCCGAGCCTGGAACCATCCACGAAGAGCGGTTGAAAATCCTCGCCACCTGGTCCGCGACCGCCATCGCAGAAGCCGCCCACCGGTCTGACTGACGACATAAAGCACCGGCTACAAGAACCCGGAGAAAGCTGCATCCGCTGGCGACCGCGGCACTCCGCATGATCAGGTGCACGCTCATCGACACGTCCGCGCGTCGCCACCCGTCAGCCGGCTGCGCTCCACGACGCGCGGCATGCGGCAAGTGAGGACGCCTGATCATGCATGTCGGACGGGGCTTCCGGAGGTTGGTCCGCGATGGCGCAGCTGACGGTGACGGTCCAGGTCGTCGGCAACCTGCTGGTGTTCGCGGCGCTGGGTTCTTCGCCCCGCTGCGGTTCGCGGCGTTTGCGTCGGTACCGCGGATTCTGGCGCTCGCGGCGGGCTGCTCGGTCCTGGTCGAGGCCGCACAGTACGTCCTGCGGCTGGACCGGACGTCCTCTGTGGACGACTCACTGCTCAACGGTGAAGAGGTCCTCGCCGCTGATCACGAGGCACCCGAACATGTCTTCGAGAACAGCTCGTTGGTGTTTCGCCAGCGGATTTACGAAGACCGCAACCCCGACCTCCGCGACCCGGCACGCTTGCGCGATTTCGCGTGCTTTGCCGGGGCTGATCAGCGTACGCCGCGAGAACGACTCGGTCATCCTGGCCGCGCCGCCGTGTGAGACACCCCGCCGTTGGACGTGCCGGCCCACTACCCGCCCACCATGTGCCTTCACCAAAGCCGCCAGCAGATCGAGCTTCGCGCCGACCGCCTTATCCTTCGCAGAGAACAGGCCAACGAGCACCACGTCGGCGCCCGCCAGCATGGAGACCGGTGGCCCAGTCGGATCCCGCCGCACGGGAGCATGGTGCCAGACGCCTCACCGGCATCCGCCCGTGCTCACGCGAGGAGGCGCTGGAGTGGGCTGCCAAGTTCGCTGTCGCCTGCCGCTGCGCGCAGGAGGTCAGGGAAATCATGTTCGACCCGCTCGTCTGATCGAAGGAGACCCGCCCCGGCCAGTGCAAGGTTTGCCTTGGGCGGCTCCAAGCATCACAGGCCGCTCATCGGCATGTTCGAGCGTCGGCCGCGCCGATTCACCGTATCGCTGAGTAGCGCGCGGATCGCGGATGCGCGGACGTCCCGAATCAGCGCCCCCGTCTGCCACCATGGGCTCGTGGACGAGCAGATCACGCCGATCCGTCGCACCAACAACGCTGAAGCTGCCGTGGCCTGGTATGCGAGGCCGGGCTGGCTCATACCAAAAGCGGTCGGTGCGCTGCCGACCAAGTGGCTCGCCCACCCCGCCCGCACCGCGAACGTGACCATCCCTACCGTTCTCGGCGAGGAAGTTGCGTCGTGAACGCCGACGCGATCAGACTTCGCCGCGGCCAGCACCGGCAAGGAGCGGACGTGCTGATCGCGAGCCACGCCGCCTACCCGGCATTCCGCCACGTCTTCCCTGACCCTCGGCGCCGCTTGCAGGCACTGCGTCCCTTCTTCGAAGCCACCGTGCGCGACGCGATCCCATTCGGCTCCGTGTACGCCAGTATCGATGCCGGCGCAACGGCCGCCGTCGCGGTCTGGCTGCCTCCGGGCGCTTTCCCCTGGACCGGCACCCGGCAGGCGCGCGCCGTGCCGACACTCATCCAGACCATGATCGCCGCGCCCCGGTCATTCCCCGCCTTCATGCGCCTTGGGTCCAACGCCGCGCGCGCACACCCCACCGAGCCGCACTGGTACCTCGTCGTGCTCGGAGTACGTCCGAGCCACCAGGGCCACGGCCACGGATCCCGGCTCGTCGCCGCGGGACTTCGACATGCCGACCGCGCCGGCACCGCCTGCTACCTGGAGACCTCCGACCCGGACAACGTGGCGTTCTATGAGCGGTTCGGCTTCACCGTCGTCGACGACGCGTTGCCCCTCGTGCCCGGCGGCCCGACCCACATCGCAATGCGCCGCCCACCGGTCAGGTAGCGACCGGCACGTCATGGTTCGAGCGCTTCGCAGCGTCCGCCCTGGCGCCTGGTGAGCGGGGCCCACCACCCGTACGAGCCGGTACTTCCATGCCAAAATCCGGCATGACGATTCGCCGTGCCGTGCCCGATATCACCACCGCCGACCCGGTCGCGAGCAGCAGCTTCTACCAGCTTCTGGGCTTCCGCGAAGAGATGAACCTGGGCTGGGTGGTCAACTTGGTCTCACCGTCCAACCCCACCGCCCAGGTCATCCTCATCACCGAAGATGCAGCGGCCTCCGTAAACCCGGACCTCAGCGTGGAGGTCGATGACGTCGACGCCGCCTACGAGGCGGTACGCGCGACGGGCTCAGAGATCGTGCACCCGATTACCGACGAGCAGTGGGGCGTCCGGCGCTTCTTCGTCCGCGACCCAGACGGCAAGGTGGTCAACGTCGTCAGCCACCGCTGACCGGCAGGAGGGCCAACGGCCTACCGTCCCGACGAGCCTCCTCGCGTCTGGCGAGCTGGTGACTCGTGCGGAGCGTGACGTCTCCGCCGGTCAACGAGCGCTCTAGAAGCGGCAGATCAGGAAGCCTGCGGCGGTCGGCCGTGACGGCGAGGCCCGAAGTCGGGCCGGCACCTGCACTGCTGGCATGATCGTGGCCATGTGGTTGGAGACGCGGTGACGGCTACGTCAACTCCTGGAGTGGCGCCGGCACACGGTTCGCTGGCGATCTATCCCGGTACGTTCGATCCGTTCACCCCGGGGCACCGCGACCTTGTGGCCCGCGCCCGGGTGATGTTCGACCAGGTCATCGTGTTGCTGGCGGTGAACGCCGACAAGCGACCAACCGCCGAGGCCACTGTCAGGGCCGCACGCGTGCGTGACGCCTTGCCGGCAGCCTGGGGCAATGTCGAGGTGGACACCTGGACCGGCCTGACCGCCGCCTACTGCGTGCGCCGCGGCGCCACGGTCATCGTCCGCGGCGTACGTAGGGCCGCGGACCTTCGCCAGGAGTATCAGCTCGCTGCGATGAACGAGCAACTCGGCATTCAGACCGTCTGGTTGCCGTCCCGTCCGGAGCTGGCCGCCACTTCGTCCACGGTCGCACGCGAATACCGCTCGGCACGGTGGGGAAGACCACTGCGCCCTCAATCCAAAAATGCTCGTGACGCACCGTAACGCACCGTAACGCACCGTGACGCCCGGGCGGCGGCAAGTGAGTTCACCGAGGCTGGAGCAGCCCACGTTTGGCCATATACGCTCGCAACGTCTCGGCGTCCTCGGCGGACATCAAGCGGCGTGGGATCACGGTGGCCGGCATCCGGCCGACGTACACGATCCAGAATTCAGGGGTGTCCTTTACCTGGGCGACGCCGTCCCAGGCGATGCCACCGGACTCTGAGCCGCTGCGCATCATGATGTTGTCGTCGGTGATGTCGTAGGCGCCCTCGACAGCGTAGCGACTGGAGCGGCGCCGGGCGCGCAACCGCACCAACGGCGCGTACAGCATCGACAGCAGGCCACCCACGACCATCGCCATGCACAGCGGCGAGATCTGGTCGCCCCAGGCGAACCCCCGCGAGACGGCGAAACCGATCGCCCCGACCGCCGCCAGCACCGCGCCGATATAGCCGTACTTGCGCAGCCGAACACTGCTGAGCGCAGCGGCCACGCGGCCGGGGTAGGCGGGATCGGCTGGGACGTCAAAACGAATGTGCACGCCAGAACGATAGTGCCCCCACCCGCCTCCGGGCAGCGCCTGGCTCGCGCCCCGCTGGCCGGATCGTCGGGGGCCGCCCGTTGTCAGCGGCATGACCGTGTGCCACGCGGGCAGCGGCACTAGCGCTCCGCGACGTGGGGTCTTGCTCATGGTTTTCCAGCGATTGCCGGCACCAGCTACAGGTACTACTTGTCACTTTGCGATGTTGTCGGCCGGTTCCGTGGACGGGTGGGGCAGCGGCTACAGGGCGGCTTCCAGCGAGAGGTCGCTGCCGCGCCAGGTGGCCGCCAACTCCTGCAGCGGCAGGTTGAGTGCCTCACCGAGGCAGATGATCGTGCCGAATCCGGGAGAGGGTAGCCGTCCGGTCTCGATCTTGCGCAGGGTTTCCGGCGAGATGCCAGCCGCATGCGCGACTTCCGCTAGGTCGCGTCCCGCTCGCGCATGGCGCAGCAGGGCGCCGAGACGCTTGCCAGCTTCGATCTGCTCAGGTGTGAGCGGTTGGCGGACCATGCTCCCAGGATATGACTGGTATTACTATACCGGCAAGTGCTAGCGTGCCGGTATAACTATACCGGCACCCTGTGACGCGAGGTATTCGTGATTGAACTGAAGACGCCTGCGGAGATCCAACGCATGCACGTGGCCGGGCGCTTCGTCGCCGAGGTGCTCTCCGAGGTCGGCCAGCTCGCCGACGTGGGCGTCAACCTCTTGGACTTGGAGCACCACGTGCGCGGCATGATCAAGCGGCGCGGGGCGGAGTCATGCTACTGGGACTATGCGCCGTCCTTCGGGCGCGGCCCGTTCCGCAACGTCATCTGCCTGTCGGTCAACGACGCGGTCCTGCACGGCCTACCCCACGACTACACGCTGCGTGACGGCGACGTACTCAGCGCGGACCTCGCGGTCCGCGTCAACGGCTGGGTGGCCGACTCCGCGCGCACGATCGTCGTCGGAACCGCCGCCAAAGAGGACCTGCGGATCATCCGCGCCACCGAGGAAGCGTTGGAGGCGGCGATCGAGGTGGCGCGTCCGGGCAACCGCCTTGGTGACATCTCGGCGGCCATCTGGGCGGTAGCCAACGACTACGGCTATCCGGTCAACACCGAGTTCGGTGGCCACGGCATCGGCCGCACCATGCACGAGGATCCCCATGTTTCGAACAAGGGCCGGGCAGGGCGCGGCCTCACGCTCCGGCCGGGCCTGACCCTCGCGCTCGAACCCTGGTTCGCCCGCACGACCGACCGGATCGTCTATGACGCCGACGGCTGGACCATCCGGTCGGCCGACGGCTCACGCACGGCCCACTCCGAGCACACAATCGCCATCACCGAGGACGCCCCCTTGGTGCTCACCCGGCGTGAACAGGAGGACCCCCTAACGAGGGGTGATTCCGCCAGTCGTCTATCCACAAAGGACGCCTAGCACGCCAACGGTGCATTGTGTAGTTGATGTGTCAGCTGCGAGTGCCGTCTCGCTCGGCGGTTCCGCTCGTCGGTGCCGTGAGCAGACTGTAGGCCATTGGCGGCCGGTCAGGTTGGTGTGGATTGGAGGGCGTCGGCGACCGGGCGGCGGGTGGCGGCCAGGGCGGGGATGGCGCTGAGTGCGGCGACGGTGAGCAGGACCGTAAGCACCAGGGCCAGCATCCAGGAGGCGGGTGCATACTGCGGGTCGCCCGTACTGGCGACCAGATACAGCCCGATGCCGGCCGGGACCCCGAGGGCGACGCCGGGTATCGCGGGAAGAAGCTGCGCCACCGCCATGCCCGCGGTTATTTGTCCGGGTGTGGCGCCGAGCGTGCGGGCGACGGCCAGCGGGTGGCGGGCGTCGAGGACCGCGGTCCAGGTGCTCACGATGGCGTTGATGAGCGCGAGGACGCACAGCACGACGATGACGAGGAACATGGCCTGGAGGGTCCGCGCGCTCTGGGGGTTGGTCAGCTCCGATTCGCCGAGCTTGACCCGCGGGTCCTGCGCCAGGCCCATGAGCAGGGCGGCGACCCCGGTCGTGGTGATCAGGGTGTTCACCATGACGAGGCGGGCGCGGCGGGGGCGGCGGGCGTTGATGCGTACCCCGATCAGCAGGGCGGCGGGCATTCGGCGGGACAGCCAGACGCGCCACCGGCGGCGGCGCGGTGGCGTGGCGGCGTCGGCCAGCGCGTGGACGGTGTCGGTGGTGGCGGCGCGTAGCACGGGTGCCAGCGTCGCCACGGCGGCGATCGCGAGGGCGAGGGCGGTGGCGGCGAGCACGGTGCGCAGCGCGGGTGGATGGGTGCCGGTGGAGCCGAGGAGCCCGGCGCCGGGGTTGGTGAGTGCGGGTGCGGCGAGCCAGCCGGCGGCGGCCAGGCCGGTGCCGGCGGCAGCGAGCCCGATGACGAGGTATTCGGCGAGGTGGACGGCCGCGATCATGGCCGGTCCGGCGCCGACGGCCTTGAGAAGTCCGACCCGGCGGCGTTGGTCGACGACGCGGCCGGCGACGATGTTGGCGACGCTGGCCACCGCGAGGACGGTGAGCAACCAGCTGCCGACCAGTAGCGCCAGACGCGCCTGTTTGACGAGCTTGCCGTCCGCGTCGGCGATCTCCATCCAACTGGTGTATTCGATCCCGCCCACGCTCTTGTGGGTAAACGAGGTGCTGGCGTGCGGGTCGGCGTATTTCAAGTTCAGCGTGTACGACAGCGGCCGCGTGCCGGCCAGCGCACTGATCTGGCTACGGTCGACCCATACCAGGCCGGCGAACTCGGTCAGAGGGCTGCCCTCATCAGCGCGCCAGTCGGCGCGCGGGTAGACGGCCCTGGCGGCGGTGACCGCGGTCCCGACCACCCGCAGCGGGTGGCCGTTGATGTCGACGGTGTCGCCGATGTGCACGCCGAGGGCGTTGGCGAAGGTGGGCTCGATGACCACCCCGCCGGGGCGTACCCAGGTGCCGGCGGTCACCGCGGGCCGGTCGAGCGCCGCCGGGGAGTTGTCCCGGCCCGCGACGACCGCGGGCACGGTCTTGCCGCGTGCGGTCAGCATCAGATAGGCGATCGGGTACGGTCCGCTGTGTGCGGTGACACCGGGCGCGGTGGCCAGCGGCGCGAGGGCGGCCAGGGCCTCCGGGCCCGTCGCTCCCGGCATCGCCACCACGTCGGGGCCCGCGGTGGCGGCCCGGGTCCGCTCGTACGGTTGGGCGAGAGCATTGTTCAGGGCGAGGCCGAGAGTCAGCGTCGCGGTCGCGGCGCTGATCGCGAGCAGCAGCAGTACGGTCTCGGTGCGCCGCCGGCGCAGGTCCCGCACCATCAGCCGGCACACCAGCAACAGACGTCCGGCCACCTCAGCGCCACCCGCCATAGACCGTGCCCGTGCCGGCGGTTTCGGCGAGTTGGCTGTCGTCGGCGAACGACCCGTCCCGCATGGAGATCACCCGGTCGGCGACCGCGGCGATGCGCGCGTCGTGGGTGACCACCACCAGCGTCTGCCCCGCTGTACGCAGCTCCTCGAACAACCGCAGCACCTCCAGGGTGGCGGCGCTGTCCAGGTTCCCGGTGGGCTCGTCGGCCAACACGACCAGCGGCTCGTTGCTCAACGCGCGGGCGATGGCGACCCGCTGACGCTGGCCGCCGGACAGCGCCGACGGCAGGTGCTTGGCGCGGTCGGCGAGCCCGACCCGGTCCAGCAGGTGCATGGCCCGCTTGCGGGCCCGGCGGGGAGACCACCCGGCCAGCAACGCGGCCAGCTCGACGTTCTCCACCGCGGTCAGCTCGTCCATGAGGTGAAAGGACTGGAAGACGAAGCCGATGTGGTGGCGCCGCAGCCGGGCCAGGTCGCGTTCGCTCATCCCGTCGATCCGGTGCTCGGCCAGCCAGATCTCGCCGTCGGTCGGGCGTTGCAGCCCGCCGAGCAGGTGCAGCAGGGTGGACTTGCCGCAGCCGCTGGGACCCATGATCGCCAGCGTCTGCCCGGCGGGCACGTCCAGGTCGACCTCGTCGACCGCGCGGACCAGTGCGCTTTCTCGGCCGTACCACCTGGTCACCCCGCGCGCCCTGAGCAGCGCCGACCCGGTCATGCGGCACCACCGGGCATGTCCTCGCGGCCCTCGCTCCGCTCGGTCATCGGCTCCCCTTCCGTTCAGTCCGGTCGCGTTCGGTCCACATCCGTTCGCACGCTTCCAGCCAGTCCAGGTCGGCCCGTAGCCGCAGCACGACCCCTTCCAACAACAACCCGACGACCGGATCCACCGACCGCTCCATCGCAGCCCGCTGGGTATCCCGCAGCCGGCGTAGCAGCTCGCGCCGCTGCGCATCGATCAGGGCCACCGGATCGGCCAGCCGGGCGGCAGCGGCCGCCACCAGCTTGAGATGGAACTCGCTGAGGTCCGGCTTCGGCCAAGTCACCTCGGCCAGCCACGCGGCGACCCGCTGCTGCCCCGCCGAAGTCAACGCGTACACCCGCCGGTCCGGCCGGTCCGGCAGTCCCTCGGCCCGCTGCGAGGTCACCAGCCCCGCCTTGGCCAGCCGGGACAGCGTCACGTAGATCTGCCCGGCGTTCATCGCCTCGCCGAGCGGGCCGAGCGCGCCACGCATCCGGCTACGCAGCTCGTAGCCGTACGCCGGTTCCTTCGCCAGCATGGCCAGCACCACGTCCTGCACCCAGCACACCCTCCGTAGATCGACAATAGATAACCGCTATCCATGACGCTGTCAAATCGGGAGGGGCGTGCCGCAACAGACCCTTGTAGGTTCTCAATCCTGATGGCGGATTCTCATGATCTTGCCGGGCCGCACTGGCGGATCCGCCATGATCATGAGAGTCAATGGGCGTGGCGCTCGACCTGACCGCCAGGAACGGTGCCAGCCCGCACGGGCCCCGCTCAGGGGCGATGCCTAGGGCGTGCCGGGCAGTCGAACCGTGACGAGAAGACCGCCGTTGGGGCTGGGCACGAGGTCGAGGGCCCCGTCGTGGGCGCGGACGATGCTGTGCACGATGGCCAGGCCGAGGCCGACGCCGGGGTGTTCCTCGGTGCGTACGCGTTCCGTTCCGCGCTGGAAGGGTTCGGTGAGGGTCGGTACCAGTTCCGGTGGGAGCCGGCGACCCGTGTTCTCGACCCGCAGCACGCTCGTGTCGCCGTGTGCCTCGGTGTGGACCGTCACGGTGCCGCCGGCCGGGAGGTTGTGGACGATGGCGTTCTGGATGAGGTTCGACACCATCCGCGACAGGAGTTCGGCGGAGCCGCTGGTCGGGGCCGCCCCGCCGGTGACGTCGAGCGTGGTCCGGCGCTGTTCGGCGAGGGGAAGCAGCGTTTCGGCGGCGTCTTCGGCGATGAGGGAGAGGTCGACGCTCTCGCGGGTGAAGTTTCCGCGGTCGCCGCGGCTGAGCAGCAGGAGGGCCTCGGTGAGGTCGATCGCCCGCGTGTTGACGGCGTGCAGGCGTTCGATGAGTTCGCCTCGGTCCCGCGTGGGGTCTTTGCGGGCGACGTCGAGCAGTGTCCGGGAGATCGCCAGCGGGGTGCGCAGTTCGTGGGAGGCGTTCGCGGCGAACCTCTGTTGCTCGGCGACGTGGGACTCGAGTTGTTCGAGCATCGAGTCGAACGCGTCGGAGAGTTCACGGAATTCGTCCTGGCTGCCCTTCATGCGGATCCGATGGGACAGCGACCCCCTCCCTGCCATCCGTGCCGCATCCGTGATCTGTGTGAGTGGTGCGAGCATCCGGCCGGCGAGGATCCATCCCCCCAGGAGGCCGAACACGAGCAGGAAGAGCATCGCCACGGCCGCGGCGGGGGCGAAGGTGTGCACAAGGAGGTAGCGGTTGGGCGAGATCCCGAGAAGGCCCTGGGAGTTGTCGGGTACGTAGCGCAGCAGGAACCCCCACACCACGGCCAGCAGGAGAGCGCCGGCGACGGCGAGGAACCCGGCGTAGCTGAGGGTGAGTTTCAGTCGGGCGCTGAGCCCTGGGCGTCTAGGCATGCGTACTGCCGGGGGCGGTGGTGTTCCTGCCGGGGGTGGCGGCGCCCATACTGGTGTCGATCCGGTAGCCGACGCCGGGCACGGTGGCGATGATCCATGGTTCGCCGAGCCGTTTGCGCAGTGCGGAGACGGTGATTCGCACGGCGTTGGTGAGGGGGTCGGCGTTCTCGTCCCAGGCCCGTTCCAGCAGGTCTTCGGCGCTGACGATCCCGCCCTCGGCGGCGACGAGGACTTCCAGCACGGCGAACTGTTTGCGGGTGAGCGCGACGTAGCGTCCGTCGCGGAAGACCTCCCGGCGGAAGGGGTCGAGCCGCAGGCCCGCGATCTCGCGGACCGGGGGCCGGGCGTACGCGCGTCTGCGGTCGAGCGCCCTCAGCCGCAGGACGAGCTCCCTCAGCTCGAACGGTTTGGTGAGGTAGTCGTCGGCGCCGAGTTCGAACCCGGAAGCCTTGTCGTCGATCCGGTCGGCAGCGGTGAGCATGAGGATCGGGATGCCGCTGCCGGACGCGACGATGCGCCGGGCGACCTCGTCGCCGGAGGGGCCGGGAATGTCACGGTCGAGGACCGCGAGGTCGTAGGAGTTGACGGTGAGCAGTTCCAGGGCGGCGTCGCCGTCGCCGGCGATGTCGGCGGCGATCGCTTCCAGCCGCAGACCGTCACGGACGGCTTCGGCCAGGTAGGGCTCGTCCTCCACGATCAGCACGCGCATACCTGAAGCCTATAATCAGCATAAAATAGTGCCGGCGTGTGCACACCGGGCACGCGACTCAGTCTGCCGGTGCCAGCGCGGGGCGAGGCTGGTCCGACGGCCTCTCCGCCGTAGTGCGCCACCAGCGGCGCGACGCCAGCGCGGCCAGCACGGCGCCGGCGGCGTTGACCAGAACGTCATCCACGGAGGAAACCCGGTCCAGCCGCAGGACGTACTGTGCGGTTTCGACCAGGACCGAGCAGCCTGCCCCGAGTGCCAGGATCCGCGGCACGGACGCCAGCGCCGCGAAACGCATCGGAGCGAAGAACCCCAGCGCCGCGAAGATCAGCAGGTTGCCGACGATCCCGACCGGCCCCATCGTGAGCAGGTCCCGCAGCGGGACCAGACTCACCCGGCCGGGGACGATGCCGGCCCCCGGGCCCGGCATCATGGTCATCCATACGAACGGCACCGTCCCGTAGACCATGCCCACCTCGGCCAGCGACATCCGCCACGCCGATGTGACGCCGGCAGCAGGCCGGCAGCGCGCCAGGGCCCACACCACCAGAGCGGCCAACGGCAGGGCGACCAGCATCATGAGCAGTACCCCGTTGAACGTATCGAAGCAGCCGTGCCACCGCCCGGCAAGGCACCTCGGAGCGGACATCATCAGCGGCCGCCGCACGACGAACGCCGCGCTCGCCAGGCCGACGATCGCCAGGCTGACCAGCACGATCCTGCGCGTGCGGCGGGGCGGTGCTGACGGAGACGCGCTGTGGTTCATGCTCCCATTGGAAACGGAGGGCCGTTGCGGTGGCGTATGCAATTTTGGATACGTCCGCGATACACGAGATCCCCGGCATCGTCGCCTGGCACCTCTGCCGCGACCGGGGCCCGCAGCCGGCTGGCCAGCCTCGTTTTTGATCTTCGCTTTGGCCAAGGGGCGTGCCGGGTCGGGCATTGGCCCGGCCCGGCATCGGTCCGTCGATCAGCCCCGGAAACGACGGAGGCGGTAGTACGCGTACCCGCAGAGAAGCGCCGTGACGAACCCGAACAGTGCCAACTCCCACCACTGGAACATCCAGTAGCGGTCGCCGGGTTGATAGGTGACGACCTGGTGGTAGTCCTCGCCGATCCGCGCTACGCAGTCGTGCATCCGCTGCCGGACGGCTTCCGGAGCCGGGCCCGCCGGACCTCCCGGCCCCTGGCCGAGCGTCGGGCAGGTCGCTCGCAGCACCTGATCGGTGAGCGGCTCTCCGGCGGCGTCGACGATGCGGACGGACTGGATCCAGGCGTTCGGGATGTCCGGCGTGGTCGGTTGCAACGTGCTCGGTCCGACGCCAAACAGGATGTTCCCGCCCGAGCCGTACCCGGTCGTGTCGGGGTCGAGCGGCATGGACACCACGCGCGGGGCGAACACGAGCGGCCGGATCCACTCGGTCACCAGGATCCGGACTGTCAGCAGACCGGCCAGGGTAAGAGCCATGGCCGGCAGCGTCCGGCGAGTGGCCAGACCCGCGGTCACGCCGAACGCGAAAGCGAACAGCGCGTACCCGATCGGCACGATGTCGCGCTGGTCGAATGTGCCGTAGACGGCCGCCGCCGCGTGGTCCAGCGGTGCGGCCCACCACGTGACGAGTGCGCTGAGCAGTGCGGTCGCCACAACGGTCGCGGTGCCGGCGACCACCAGCTTCACCGCCAGCCAGCGGCTCCGGCTGATGCTCTGCGCCCAGACCAGTCGATGGGTCCCGGCTTCGAACTCCCCGGCGATCATCGGCGCACCCCAGAACGCGCCGATCAGCGCGGGTGCCACGGTCACGACGAGACCGAAGACGGTTCGCGCGGCCGTGTTGTCGAGTGCGAACGCGGTGAGGGCGGGGCAGTGGGCGTCCGATCCGCAGGCGTGCTGCGCGGCTGCGGCGGCGTCGGCGAGATGCGGCCGGGTCGCCACGACCACTGAGGCGACCGCGACGAGTCCGACCACGGCAGTCCAGGCCGAGGTCCGGAACTGGCGGAGCGCGAGCCAGATCATGCGACCTCCCAGGTCATCGTGGCGATGGTGAGCAACCGATTCATTGGGAGGACCCTTCGTCGGTCGCCCGGCCGAGCTCGTCAAGGACCACGCGCTCCAGCTCAGCGGGGGTGGCGCACAGTCCCGCGATCGCGGCGGCGAGCCGGATCCGACCCCCGGCAACGACCACCACGTGGGTACAGGTGTGGGCCAGATCGGCGACCAGGTGCGTGGAGAGCACCACCGCGGTGCCGGTGGCCGTCGCGGCCGCCACCGTCTCGTCCAGGAACGCGCGGCGCGCGAGCGGATCAAGGCTGGCCACCGGTTCATCGAGGACCAACAGGTCGGGGCTTTTCGACAGGGCGAGCGTGAGCGCCAGCTGGCCGCGCTGACCGCCGGAGAGACGGCCGGCTTTCTGCCGGGGCGGCAGTCCCAACCGTTCCACCCGCTCCTTCGCCGCGGCTGCGTCCCAGCGATTTGAGTTGAGCCCCGCACCCAGACTCAGGTGGTCGGCGACGGTCAGGCCGGCGTACGTCGGGGCGTCCTGCGCGACGAACCCGACCCGACCGGACCGCATCGCCGCGTCAGGGGTGCCACCGAGCACCCGGACGGCACCCGCCGTCGGCGATAGCAGGCCCACGATCAACTGCAGCAGGGTCGTTTTGCCGGCGCCGTTCGGTCCGACCAGGCCGACGATCGCGCCCTCAGGCACGGCCAGCGTGCAGTCGCGTAACGCCCACCGTCGCCGGTACCTCTTGGCAAGCTGTTCGGTCTCCAGGATCATGCCGCCAATTTCTACGCCGGCACCGGTGACAGCCCGGTCACAAGCGGCCGTCACCGTACTGTCACCAGTCGGCTGGCATGCTCGACCCATGCGGGTGCTAGTCGTCGAGGATCACGAGCTGCTCGCCCGGACGATCGGCGCCGGGCTGCGTCGCGAAGGAATGGCCGTGGACGTCGTCACCGACGGAGGCCAGGCACTGGAACGCCTGGACCTCGCGCCGTACGACGTGGTGGTGCTCGACCGCGACCTGCCGACCGTCCCCGGCGACGACGTGTGCCGGCGCGTCGGCGAACGCGGCCTGCCCGCCAGAGTCCTCATGCTCACCGCCGCGGCCACGCTCGCCGAGCGGGTACACGGTCTCGATCTCGGTGCCGACGACTACCTGACCAAGCCGTTCGACTTCCCTGAACTGGTCGCCCGGGTCCGGGCGCTCGGCCGCCGATCCGGCCCGCCCGTGCCACCGGTGCTGCGCTTCGCCGACGTGGAACTGGACCCGGCCCGCCGGACCGTCACCCGTGCGGGTCGGCCGGTGGCCCTCAGCCCAAAGGAGTTCGCGGTGCTGGCGCACCTGCTGGCTCGCCCCGGCCAGGTGGTGTCCGCCGAGGAGCTGCTCGACCACGTCTGGGACGAGGCCGCCAACCCGTTCACCACCACGGTCAAGACCACGCTCGGCCGGCTCCGGGCCAAGCTCGGTGAGCCGCCGATCATCACGACGGTCCGCGAGGGCGGGTACCGTGCCGGCGACTGAACGGCCGCGCCTGCGTACCCGGCTCGCGCTGCTGTACGCCACGACGGCGGTCGTCCTGGGCGCCGTACCAGTGGCCGTCGTCGGCCTCGGCACGTGGACCGGCCGGTCCACCCAAGCGGTCGGTGCCGCAGCTGGCGGAGGCACGGTGAGCAACACCGGCCCGGTGCTGGTGGCTGTCGCCGTGGGGTTGCTCGTGGTAGCGCTCGTGGCAGCTCCGATCGGGTGGGCGCTCGCCGGGCGGGCGGTGCGACCGCTCCGGGAGCTCACTTCCGCAGCCGAGGGCGCCACCGCGGACCGGTTACCCGAACA
The DNA here is from genome assembly GCF_054963695.1 of Micromonospora sp. RTBAU3-60. Lineage (NCBI taxonomy): Bacteria > Bacillati > Actinomycetota > Actinomycetes > Micromonosporales > Micromonosporaceae > Micromonospora > Micromonospora sp. RTBAU3-60. Next base: position 25,194 of record NZ_JBUEGB010000044.1, read on the forward strand.
CGGCGAACTTGGCCGGTACGAGGAGTTCGCCGACCTGTCCGCCACGCTGGCCGGGCTCTACACCCGGCTCGACGCCGCATACGCCGCACAACGCCGCTTCGTCGCCGACGCCTCGCACGAACTGCGGACCCCGCTGACCGTTCACCGGACGCTGATCCAGGTCACGCTCGCCGATCCGGACGCCGACGCGACGTCGTTCCGCGCCCTGTGCGAGGAACTGCTGCGCATCGGGAACCAACAGGAGCGGCTGGTCACTGCCCTGCTGGCGCTTGCGCAGGGCCAGCAGGGCTCGGGGGCCGCCCAACCGGTCGACCTGGCCACACTCGCCGCCGAGGCGGTGACGGTACGCGGGTCCGCGGCCGCGGGCCCCACCATTCGCGCCGACATTCAGCGGGCCGTCGTGGCACGCTCCGATCCGACGCTGCTAGCCAGCCTGATCGGCAACCTGCTGGACAACGCGATCCACTACAACCTCGACGGCGGGCGGGTCGATGTCGAGACGCGCTGTGATGGGACGCGGGCGGTACTCGCGATCAGCAACACGGGACCCGTTGTGCCGGAGGACGCGATCGACCGGATCCTGCAGCCGTTCCAGCGCCTCGCCGCGCCGCGGATGCACACCGGGAGTAGAGGGCTGGGGTTGGCGATCGTGCGTGCGATTGTGGACAGCCACGGGGCGGACCTGCGGGTGGTGCCGAACCCGGAGGGCGGTCTTACCATCACGGTAGGCTTCGCCGCCGCCTGACAGCGCTCGTCCAGCCGATGTGCGGAACGCCCCCGGCACGAGCCTCGTGCTCGCGACCAGTGCGTTTGCCCAGTCTGATCTTGGGATGGACCGGCGCCCGGGAACGGCGGTCGCATCAGCGCGGGATGATCGCGTGGTGTCAGAGCGCCGTGACGAGGCGGAACCGTTCCAGCACGACTTGCGTGTCATCGTCCACGGTGAAGTCCGGGTTGCCGAGCCAGCCACGGTAGTCCGCTCCGTGCCAGTACTCCTCGTGCCCGGCTCGCCAGGCGGCAACCGAGTCGTCCCCCTCGCCCTCGTCCCGGGCGTGTTCGAGGTTGACGTCACCGAGTCGAGCGACCCGCACCTCGGTCACTTCGATCACCGCGACCCGGCGACCGGCAGAGTCGACCACGGCGGCTCGGGCACCCACGACCGGTAGTGGTTCGTCATCGATTTCGTAGTCCTGCAGCAGCCCGGTAGTGGCGATCTTGGTCCCGTCGAGCACGGCAGCGACCAGCTTGTCGCGCAGCGGACCAGGGAAGGCGAACTCGAACATGGGCAGATCGGCGGCGTCGCTGCTCGTCATGGGCCTGAAGCCTGCTCGCCTCCCTGCGCCCACGCCACCCAATTTATGAGGGGCGCATGCTCGCGGAACGCGTGGGCCGAAGGCATGCGGCCGCCGAACGGCTGCGGATCCGCCGGATCACGTTCACACATCGCCTGCGGGAACACCTGGCGGGTCATCTCGCCGCCCAGTAGGTGCGGGTGTTGACGAACTCGCGTAGGCCGACGGCGGCGAGTTCCCGTCCGTATCCGCTGCGTTTGGTTCCGCCGAAGGGTAGCCGCGCGTCGGAGGCGACAACGGCGTTGATGAAGGCCGCACCGGTGGTGACCTGTCGGGCGAAGGCGGTGCCGTGTTGCGGGTCGGCGGTCCACACGCTCAGGCCCAGCCCGTAGGGCGTGGCGTTGGCCAGCCGGACGGCGTCGGCCTCGTCGGTGGCGATCGCGACGGCGGCGACCGGGCCGAAGGTTTCCTCGTCGAAGGCGGCCATGCCGGGCGCGGCGTTCCCGAGGATGGTGGGCTGGAAGAAGTATCCGCTGCCGGGAAGCGGTCGTCCTCCGGTGAGCAGGGTGGCGCCGGCGGCGAGGGATTCGTCGACCTGTCGTTGAATGGTGTCGCGGAGGTCGCCGCGGGCCATCCTCCACGACGCCATAGCCAGAATCGCGAACAACAACTGGGCCAACCGACTCCACGAACAAATCTCCGACCACATGGTCCCGGAGCACGCCGGCCAGACCGCCTACGCACACGTCATCGCCGCACGAAACCAGGCCCTGCAGGCGATCAACGCCAGTCTTGACGGCTAACCGGCCTGGGGCCTGATCGTCACGGCCGTCGGGCCACCTGCTCTGACTGCGGGGACCTGAGCCGGGCGGGGCGTGGACGAGCGGGGACCTGCCGTATCACCAGCGACATACATGTCCTGGCCCCGCGGCAGATGTCGACTCGACCGCTGGTGGGCGATCGTCGGAGCCGACCGTTTCGACGACCCGACGGAGCTGCCATGCCCACGTACGCCCGCCCCCGCCTGCCTGGCGCTGCTGGCCTCGCCTGCGTCGCCGCCCTGGCGATCGCACTCACTCGGGCCGCCCTGCCCGCAGCGGACGGCTACACGAAGGGATTCGCCCCCTGGTGGGTTCCCGCGGTCGGCGCCCTGTTCGGCGTCGGTGCCGCGCTGGCCATGCGGCGGCGGCCCGGTTCGGTCCGGATACCACGCCTGGCGGTGCTGGCCACCGCGTGGTCGGCGCTCGTCCTGCTGATCTGGTCGGCCGGCGGCGTTGTCTTCGACGCGCTGCGGGCGCTGGCGGTACTCGGTGTGCCAGGGCTGCCACCGGTCGTCGACTGGCCAGGGTTCATGGCCCGCGCCGCGGCGCTCGCGGCCGGGGCGCTGCTGGCCGCAGCCACCCTCCGCCACGCCAGGGCCACCGGTGCAGACCGCGCCCCGAAGGCCTGGCCCGGCTATGCGGCCGCCGTACTGGTCCTGCCGTACCCTGCCCTGAAGGTCTACTGGGCGATGGGTGGCGAGCTGGCGCGGCGGGCGGTCGGCCCGGCCTCTCTCGAGGGCTTCCCCGTCATGGAGCTGGTCGTCTTCGGGGTGGCCGGCGGGATCGCCCTCGCGCTGGTGCGGCCGTGGGGTCGGTTCCTGCCCCGCTGGATGCTGCTTGCCGCCGGCTGGACCGCGACCGGTGTGCTGCTCAGCATGGGGGCACTGGCCGGGCTCGGCACCCTGGCGCAGGCGACGGGCGTGGTCAACGGCCCGGTACGGCTCACCGGCGGCGGGTGGATCGTGGCCTTCGTGTACGGAACCTGGCTGCTGCTCGGTCTCGCTTTCGGCGCCGCCACGCTCGGATACCAGCGGCGCGCCCAGCGGGCACCCGCGCCGTCCGCCCCTCTGTCGACGGCTGCTTAGGCTGGGGGCATGGCGCGCTGGACGGGGCGAGGGGCTCCGCTGCTGTCGGTGCTGGTCGGCCTCCCGATTGCGGCCTCGTCGCTGCTCATGGCGTTTGTGTCGCTGCCGGTCGGCCCGGCCGTACCGCTCGGGTTGGGAGTGCTTGGCGCGCACGCGGCGCTGCTGGCCCGGCGGGCGGCGCCGCGGGCCGCATTCGCTGTGGTGTGTGTCGCGTTGGCGGTGCAGGCCGCCGTCAGCGGACTGTTCCTGATCATGCCCTCGGTGCTGGTCTTCCCGTTCGCCATCTACTCCGTGGCGGTTTACGCGAGTCGACGCTTTGCCGCGGCGGGCCTGGCCGTGGCGGCCGTCGCCGCGGTTCTGGCCACTCTGCGCCTCGTCAACGATCCCAGCGTGAGGGCGGCCGGGCTCCGGCCGAACCCGTTCCTGGTATGCGGCTTGTTGGTCGCGGTCGTGGTCGCGGCGTGGCTCCTCGGCCTTTACCGCCGCACCCAACTGGCCTACCTGGCGTTGCTCGAGGAGCGGGCTCGGCAGGCCGCAGCCGAACAGGAAGAGCGCGCCCGACGGGCGGTCATCGAGGAGCGGAACCGGATCGCCCGGGACATGCACGACGTCGTCGCGCACTCACTTTCCGTCATCCTGAGTCAGGCGAAGGGTGGACAGTTCCTGGTCCGCAGTCAGCCTGAGCGGGCGGCGGAGATACTGGCGACCATCGAGAACGCGGGCCGGCTCGCCCTGACGGACATGCGCGGGCTGCTCGGCGTACTGAGGTCCGCCGAGCCGGACAGCGAAAGCCGAGAGCCCCAGCCGGGGCTGCGGGATCTGCCGCAGCTTCTTGACCGCGTACGGGCCGCGGGCCTGCCGGTCACCCACCACGAACACGGCGCCGCGCGGCCCGTCACCCCCGGCGCCGAACTGGCGATCTTCCGTACCGTGCAGGAGGCGCTCACCAACACCGTCAAACACGCCGGCCCGGACGGCCGGGCGGTGGTTACCGTGAGTTGGACCGTCGACGGCCTCTCCGTGACGGTCCGCGACCGGGGCAACCGGGACGGCGCTCCGGCCGGGACCGGCCACGGCCTGATCGGGATGCGGGAACGAATCGCCGCGGCAGGGGGTTCACTCTCGGCGGGTCCGGCTGACGGGGGCTTCCTGGTGACCGCCCGACTTCCGTACGCGGTGCCGGCGGGCGAGGCAGCCGCATGACCATCCGGATGTTCCTCGTTGACGACCAGGACCTGGTACGCGCCGGCGCAGCGATGATGATCGACGCGCAGGACGACATGACCGTGGTCGGCCAGGCAGCCGACGGGGCGCAGGCGCTCCAGGCGCTCGCCGTCACCGCCGCCGACATCGTGCTGATGGACGTCCGGATGCCCCGCGTCGACGGCGTGGCGGCAACCCGTCAACTCCTCTCCGGTCCCGGGCCGAGGCCCAAGGTCATCGTCCTCACCACGTTCGACCTGGACGAGTACGCCTTCGCGGCGCTGCGCGCCGGCGCCAGCGGTTTCCTGCTCAAGGATGCCCCGGCAGACGAGATGCTCGCCGGCATCCGCGCAGTCCACAACGGAGACGCGGTCATCGCGCCCTCGACCACCCGGCGGTTGCTCGACCGCGTCAGCGTGCACCTACCCGCCTCGCCGGGCGGGCCGGACCCGGCGGCGGCCCTCACCCCGCGGGAGCGTGAAGTGTTGCTCCACGTCGCGCGAGGATCCTCGAACGCCGAGATCGCGGCCCGACTGTTCCTGAGTGCGGGGACAGTGAAGATTTACGTGAGTCGAATCCTGGCCAAGCTCGGCCTACGCGACCGGGTGCACCTGGTCATCTGGGCATACGAGCACCGACTCGTCCACCCCGACGCGTGACCCGGCCGCTGGCGCCTCAGGATCGATGGAGCGATCCGATCGCCGACGCGTGACCCGCGCCGGCGATCGGCGGTCAGCCCCAGATGGCCTTCACCCACTCAGGGTGGTCGATGAACGGGTTGCGGTTGCCCTGCCAGCGCTCGTAGATACGCTGGTTGCGCCGCTGCTCGAAGGCATCCGGCGGGTCCAGCTCGTTCCAGGCCAGCAGCTTCGAAATCCGCCCCAGGTAGGGTGCGGTGCCGTTGCTCACCGAGTCGTTCGGTTCCAGGTTCGGCCAGCCGTCGTCGCCTTCGTACCGGATCGCCATGTACAGGATCATGCGGGCCACGTCGCCCTTCACCGCGTTCCGTGGTTCGAACGAGTCGGCGTCGGTGTAGCAGCCGGGGGCCTCGGCGACGGCGCTGCCGCCCGAGTCGAAGTCCTTGTTGCCGCGCAGCGAGTTGACCGACACGTCCGTCGGACGCAGGTGGTGCACGTCGGTGCCGGGGCCGGCGGCGGTTCCGAAGTCACCGTGCGACTTCGCCCAGACGTGCTCCCGGTTCCAGTCGTCCACGCCGCCCCCGTTGCTGCTCTTGCTCTGCGAGCGCCCGGTGTAGAGCAGGATCACGTTGGCGGAATTGGCCGGGTCCTGGTCGGTGTCCTTGAGCGCCTCCCACACCTGGTCGTACGAGAGCCTGGTCTGCACCTTGATGATGGCGTGCAGCGAGTTGCGCAGCGCCGTCCCGGTCTTGCCTATCGCGCTGGCGTAGTAGGTCGAGTCGTACGGGCCGCCGGTCGAGGTCGGGGTGGGAGAGGCGGTCGGCGACGGGCTCGCGCCGCCGCCCAGGCTCATCGCGGTCGGGTTCTTCAGGCCACCGTGGCTGAAGTAGGCGGTGAGCGTGCCCGTCGCGGTGACCTGCTTCCCGCGCAGCGACGGGTTGGTGAGCAGCCCGAAGCTGCTCCGCCAGGCGGCGGTGACCTGGACGTACAGCATCCGGCTGGTGCTGGTCTCGGTGGCCGCGTCGGCGATCGCGATCGCCGTGTCGGCGGTGTAGTTGGACGTGAGCACCGTGGTTGACGAGGTCGGCTGGCCGATGACGTAGCCCGTCACGGTGGCGGTCCTGCCGTCCTGGGCGGCCAGTGCCTGCGCGACCGTCAGGCTGGTCGCCGCCGATGCCGACCCGGTCACCACCACGGGGGTCACGACGATGACGGCCAGGGCGAACGCCGCGATCAGCCGCCCGGGTCGCGAGCGGATGACGTTCTTCATATCCATGAATGACGATGCTATCCGGGCCGGGGGCAACTCCGGAACATCAGCAGGACAACTTCGCGGCCTCCCCGGCCCTCCGCTTACCGCCAGTAAGGTCTCGCAGAGCCAGCACCGACTTCAAGGACTTGCTGTGGGGGTGGATGCACGAGGGCCGCCGATACCCGCGCCAGGATCCGACCACGGGCGAGTTGCTGTGCCAGCCCGCTACACCCGCCTAACGCCTCTGCCGCCAATGTTCTGGAACGGGCACAGCGGTCTGCCCGACGCTGCAGGCGACTCGGCGGGTGCACGACCTCGTGCAATACCCGTCTGGGCGACCATGAACCGTGCCACCACCGCCCGCCACACCAATGGAGCTGGCTCACTTTTGGGACGTCGAGTGCAGCTTTGTCCAGCTGGGTCCGCCGACGACCAGCTGCCCGGCAATCGGCCGGAAGACTTGCGCTCACATCCAGGTGAGCGGGCGAAGCACGGATGGTTGGGATGGCCCGCCAGCCAACCCGTCCCACAGGCTTACTACCCGATGGCGACGGGTACCGCGCACAGGTGAGCCCACCGTCGCGTCCGGGAAATCTTCCGCCGGCGCCGCTGCTGCGGGCCGCCCTGATCGTCGGCTGCCTGCTGCTGTTGGCCGCTGGTGCCTACCTGGCGGTCCGGCTGCTGGCCATTCTCGCGCCGGTCACCATCGCGGTGATCGTCGCTCTGCTGCTGGCCGCACTCATCGGCCCGCTCACCGAGTACCTGAAACGGCGGTGGTTGCCTCGAACCCTGGCCGCGGCGCTCGCCGTACTCGGGCTCATCGTGGCCGTGGCTGGTGCGTTGTTCTTCGCCGGTCAGGGAATCGCGGCCCAACAAGGGAGCCTGCGGACGCAGATTGGGGCCGGCATCGTCCGGCTGCGGCAGTTTCTCGCCCACGGGCCGCTGCGGATCAGCGACCAGCAAATCGACCGATTCCGGACGGAACTACTTCCCACGCTTCGGCGCGCGTTGCCCAGTCCGCTCACCGGCGCCGCCAGCGCCGTCGAGGTGCTCGGCGCCATCGTCCTGTCGATCATCCTGCTGTTCTTCCTTCTCCGCGATGGGCCCAGCATGTGGTGTTGGCTGGTGCGCCAACTGCCGCTCGGCGACAACCACCGGATCGACCTCGCTGGGCGGGCCGGCTGGCGTAGCCTTTCCTCGTACGCTCGCGGGATCGTGGCAATCGCGGCCACCGACGCGATCGGGATCGGGATCTCTCTGTTCGCGCTGCGGGTACCGCTCGCGCTGTCCCTCACACTGCTCGTGTTCCTCTTCGCGTTCGTGCCGATCGTCGGCGCTGCGGTGGGCGGCGGCCTCGCCGCACTAATCACGCTCGTCACCAACGGACTCGGCGATGCGATTCTCGTGTCCATCGCCGTGGTTGTCGTGCTACAGGCGGAGGGACACCTGCTCCAACCAGTCGTCATGCGCCGCGCGGTGCGCCTTCACCCGGTGGTGACGCTTCTCGCGATCGGTGTCGGCGGCGTGCTGGCCGGAGTGGTGGGCGCGTTGATCGCCGTCCCCATCTGCGCGTTCGTTTACCACGCCACCGGGGCGTACCGCGCCGCGTCAGAGAAGAAGACCGGCGCGGGTGACGGCGCCGGGGACCCACTACCCGACTCATAGTCCCTTGATGGTGGTGAAAGGTCACCACGAGCGTCAGCCGGGTGCACCCGGCCAAGTCTGGATCAGCCAGGCTAGTGGCCTTATCCTGCCGCAGTGCAGCAGACGTGGCGGGTGTCGTTAGTGGGGCGGGCTTTCGGCATCCTCGTTCTGGTTCTGGCCGGCATCGTTGCCTCGGCCATCGTCGTCAGCGGGCTCGATCTGGCCTCGAAGGTCGTTTCTGGGGTGCTGCTCGGCGGCTTGGCGGCTTTTGTCTACGTGAACGCATTGCGTCCGTCGATCACGTTGACCAACTCTGAGCTGGTGATCCGGAACAAGTTCAGGACGTACCGAATCGATCTCAACACGATCGTGCGCGTGGACGCCGGCTATCACGGCATAGGGGTGCAGACAAGGCACGGTCAGGTGGTCCACGGTTGGGCTGTCCAGAAGTCGAACCTCGCCCGATGGCTTGGTCGACACACCCGCGCGGATCTCGTGGTCGAGGCGATCGAAAAGGAGTGTGGGCAGGGGCTGAGCGCGGCGACGTGAGACAGGTCGCGGCTCCAATCGCGCGGCACCGTGAGTCCTGAACTCAAGACCGACCGTGGCACCCATGGTCAACGGCGCGTGCTAGTTGTCCGCTTCTGGCGGTGAGCGATAGGCGCACAGCCTGGCTATGCTGCCTGGTCATGAGCGAGACGGCTCCATCGCCTTCCCCGTCGGCAGCGCCCACCGAGGCCGAGTCCCTGCTGGCTGTCCTCGATCGCAACCGGCGGACCTTCGCCTGGAAGACGTCGGGGCTCGACGAAAAGGGCCTGCGCGCGACCACGGCCGCCAGCGCAATGACGCTCGGCGGTCTCGTTAAACATATGGCCCTGGTCGAGGCAGACTGGCTGGCTGTCAAGCTCGCCGGACATGATTACGGGGCCCCGTGGGAGGCGATCGATTTCGACGCCGATCCTGACTGGGAGTGGCGCACCGGGGCGCTCGACTCTCCGCAAGATGTCTACGCCGTGTGGCGAGACGCCGTCGAGCGATCGCGCAAGCTTGTTGCTGAGGTCATCAAGGAGCGCGGGCTGGACGGACCGGCATCCTTCACCTGGCCGGACGGTCGCACGCCCACTGTCCGCGCCATGCTGTTGGACATGGTTGAGGAGTACGCCCGCCACACCGGCCACGCCGACATCCTCCGTGAAGCAGTGGATGGTCTCGTCGGTGAGGGCGCGCCCGCGGACTTCACCGTATAGGCGAGCCCATCGTTGTGACCGTTCGGCCGGCTGCTGCGCGTGTCCCGTCGGCGTGGTTCCGCCCGCGTGAGCCAAACAAGCCCGCCGAGCGATGCAAGCACATCTCTCACGACTCCCCGGTTGTCCGTGGACCTCTTGCGGACCAGATGCGGACCGCGTACCCGTTAGCGCCTAGGGCAGCCGGTGGGCGTCGGGGCTTCGGGGAAGTCCTCACGTCCATCCAGCCAGCCGGTAAGCCGCTAGCCAGAGTGAAGTCTTCGGGGAACAGTGCATGCTCAAGGCAGCGGACATTTGGAAGGCCGCGATCGCGTCATGGTCAGGGAAGGTGAGTGGGGGGACATGTTTGAGCTGGCATTGCCGATTCGTACCGACCGACTGCTTCTACGTCAGTACCGGGTGGATGACGTGGATGCCTTGCTCGCCTACTACGGCTCCCCGCTGGTTGCTCGCTACGTTCCATGGGAACCGTGGTCGCGCGAGCACGCGGCTGAGCAAGTCGCCAAGCGCATCAACCGGTTGGGGGTAACCGGGACCGAGTCCGCTCTGGCGCTGGTGGTCGAGCATAAGGGCGAGGTCGTCGGCGATGTTGTTCTGTGGCCGGCCGATGAGACGCTGTCTCGGGGTGAGATGGGCTGGATTTTCCACCCGTCGATGTCCGGCCGCGGGTTTGCCACGGAGGCAGTTCGGTCGCTCATCAGCGTGGCTTTCGAGCACTGCGGCATGCACCGGGTAATTGCTCGACTCGATGCGCGCAACGAGGCATCGGCGCGACTGTGCCAACGTGTGGGCATGGTCAAGGAAGCGCACCTGCGCCAGGACTACTGGATGAAAGGCGAGTGGGCTGACACTCTGATCTACGGACTGCTCGCCGAGCAGTGGCGCGGTTAGCCAGGGCGTGTCCGCGGATCTCCTCGTCAGGCAGTCGCCAGACCGTCCAGCCTCTCTGGACCGGTCCGCGCGCCGACCTGGGTGACGGCATGCGAGCCGGCGGCCACGCCTGCGGCGACCGCGTCAGGGAGGGAGGCGCCGGCGGCGAGAGCGACCGCAAGTGCGCCGACGAAGGCATCCCCCGCCCCCACGGTGTCGACGGCGTCGACGATCGGCGCGGGGCAGTGGCCGGACCGGCCGTCCGGGTCGGCGTAAACCGCGCCCTCGGCGCCGAGAGTCACCACGACGGCGCAGCCGGCTCGGCGGGCAGCCGCAGCGGCGCCGGTCGGCGTGGGGACGACGGCGCCGAGCACCACCTGCGCCTCGGTCTCGTTGACCACGAGTACGTCGAGCGCGGCGAGCACGTCGGCGTCGAGCGTGGCGGCGGGGGCCGCGTTGCACACCAGCCGCGCCCCGGCTGCCCGGGTCGCGGTCGCCAACGCCTGAACCGCCGGTAGCGGGACTTCCAGCTGGCAAACGACGACGTCGCCGGCGCGCAGATCGGCTGCGGCGCGGGCGACGTCGTTGTCGTCGACCGCGCCGTTGGCGCCGGGCGATACGGCGATCATGTTCTCCCCGGCGGCGTCGACCAGGATCAGCGCGATCCCGCTGGGTGCGGTCGGGTCCACCAGCACCCCAGCGACGTCGACTCCGGCGGCGGTGAGGTCGGCCCGCAGGTGGCGGCCGTACTCGTCGTCGCCCACCCGGCCGACCATTCGCACCCGGCCCGCGCCGGCCAGCCGGGCAGCGGCGACAGCCTGGTTGGCGCCCTTACCGCCGTTGTGCGTCTGCACGTGTCCGCCGAGCACCGTCTGGCCTGGGGCAGGGAGCGACGGCACGTTCAACACCAGGTCGGCATTGAGACTGCCGAACACGACGATGTCAGGCATAGGACTCCTTGCTGCGCGTGCGGGTACGGGCGGGCGTCGGAATGGCGGGTTGCCGGGCCCCGGCCTCGTGGCGTGCCGCTGCTCCCGCGTACCGTGAGGGTGGGGTCGAGGATGATCGACTCGATTGTGGCCGGTTCGGCGCCGCCGTTGGGGCGACCACCGTGGTCCGGGCGGTCCGGGTGGCGCCACGCAGCACTCTGCCGCCGGGGGCCCGGCGGCAGAGTGCTGGCGGGATGAGTGGCTTCCTACCTGCGCTGGCTACCAGACGACCTCGCCCGGGTGGGCCAGATCTTCGGAGGAGGCCCAGTAGTAGCCCGGTGCCACGATCCGGTGGATCGCGAAACCGGCAGTGCCGCTGGCCGCCGTCTGCGGAGCCGACACACCGCTGACCCGGCCGCTGGCGTCGGCGGACATCCACAAATACTGGCTGGCCGACTTGGTGAAGCGGCCCTCCACCTTTGCCGGCACACCGGCACCGGTTCGCGCGTCGACGACCTGCGCCGTGATCCGGATCGTCCCGTCCGCCAGCGTGGTCGCGGCTTCCTTGACCACCATCGGCCGCAGATTGCTCCGCTCGGTACGGGCCGAGGTGACCGCGGACGGCGGTCCTTCGTTGCCCTTCATGTCCACCGCGGTGATTCGGTAGTAGTACCGCTTGTTGGCCAGCAGGCCGGTGTCGCTGTAGCCCAGGCCGTGGGTGCGTCCGATCAGGTTTCCGGGCACCACCGCAACGTCGTGACTCTCGGAGCGGTAGACGTTGTAGTGGTGCACTTCGCCGTTGTCGTGGGCGCGCCCGTACCGCAGGTCAACGCGGCTGAAATCCACGGTGGTCGCGATGGGTGCGCTGCTGGCCGCGGTCGGTGCCTGCGTGTCGGCCGGCATCGGGGGCAGCAGCCCGCCCGGGGCCCAGGTGGACGGGAGATCCAGCAGGGAGTCGTAGTGGTGCATGGCGATCCCGCCGAATCCGGGGCTGCCGGCGAACTGGTCGTAAACCTTGGCCACTTCGGTCTCCAGGCCGGCCCGGCCCTCCTCGCTGAACGTCACCCACTCCGGGTCACCGCCCACCGCGACCAGGTCGATGGTCTCCACCCCGACCAGCACCGAGCCCGGCTTGCCGATCTGCTGGGCGTACGCCACCTCGGTGGCCGCGTCCCGCACGATCGCCTCGGCGGTGTCCCGGTAGTCCATCAGCGACACGTAGTCGGAGATGTCCTGGAAGTGCTGGGCCATCGTCTTGGTGGCGCCGTGCCAGGTGACCGTCTCGCTGTCCAGCCAGACCGGCATCGCCGGGCCGAACAGGATGCCGGTGCCGGAGGCGTCGCGCCGGTCGATCAGGGTCTGCAACGTGTCCAGCCACTGCAACTGAACGAATGGCCGATCGTCGATGTAGCTGGGGCCGATGATGTACGGCTCGATGTCGACGTTGACGCCGTCGAAGCGCTCTGCCGGGGCGGAGGAGAGGTTGAAGTTGAGCACCTTCTCCATCTCGCGCACCGCATGGTCCCGGTAGCGCCACAGCCCACCGAGGAACGGCGGCCGGGTGCCGCCGGCGATCAGCGCGTGCACCTTGTACCCGCGGTCGTGCGCCCAACGGAGCAGGTCGCGCACCTGCGGCCGCATGTCCTCCAGCATGTTGTTGTCCCAGCCGCGGTCCACGCCGAAGTAGATGGTTGTGATCGGACGCGAGTTGAACGTGGTGGTGTCCGTGGTCAGCGTCGACAGCACCGAGCGCGCGCCCGGGTTGTTGACCAGGTTGTACGACGACTCCTCCCACATCCACATCGCTCGGTCCTGGGCATGCGGAACGACGGGGGTGGGGGCGCCGCCGTTGAGCGACACGTACTGCGCGTGGGAGGTGCCGACGTTCCCACGGCTGTCGGTGGCCCGGGCCTCGATGCTGGACATGGTGTCACCGAACGGGCGCGGGTCCAGCCGGTAGCGGTATGCGTCCCCGACCAGCTCCGCCGGCTGCCACGCGGTGCCGTTGACGCGGACCTCCACGCGCCTGATGTCGTTGCGGCCGGTGGCGCTCAGGGTGACCGTGGTGGGTTCGGTCACGCGGCTGCCCTCAGCCGGCGAGGTCACCGTCACGGTCGGCTTGTTGGCCGCCGGGTTGTCGACATGCATCAGCACCCAGCTCGACCAGACACCGTAGCGGGTGACGTCGCTGATACCCAGTACGGCGATCTCCAGGTCACCGTCGAACGGCCTGGTGTCCAGGTCGTAGCTCCAGGTGCCGGAATCGTCGTTCTCCGGGTCGGTCAGGCGGACCCGGTCCATCCGTTCGCCGTTGACGACGATGTTCAGATCATAGAGACCGTGGTAGCTGCCACTCACTCGAACGATGCCAACCGGCAGCTGGTCGTCCGTGTGGTGCGAGTCGATGCTGACCGCGCCCTCGTCCGCGGCGGCGGCCGGCGCGGACGGACCGATGGCCGTCGCGGCGAGTGCGACGACGAGTGACGTCACCACTGCCTGAGCACGGCGGGCACGGCGACGGATCAGGCCGGTGCGACGGCGCCGCCGAGTGTGTTCCGTGGGGAGGGTCTGGTCGGGTGGGCGTGTGGCGGAGGGGTTCATTGGGCGCTGGCCTTTCTCGGGTGCGGTACGTCGGACAGGAGCTGGGTCAGGGGGTCCACTGCGGCACCGTGTCGAGGTGGGAGACTCCGGCGGCTCGGTAGGCCTCGACCTGGGCGACCGCTTCGTCGGGCGAGATGACCTTGCCGTCGCTGTAATAGAGCCAGTCCACCTGCTGTTGGTAGGTCCGGGGCATGCCCGGTGCGGCGGACATGAGCTGGGAGAACCACAGGTTGAAGTCGATGGCCATCGGCGTCTCCGGGTAGAAATGGGCGCCGAACTGGGCGATCTGCGTGCCGTCGAGGAAGAAGCGGAGCTTCTGGTTGGCTACCTGGATGACCAGGTCGTGCCAACCGGCCTGGCTGCCTTCGATGACCTGGGAGGCGTTGTCCGCCAGCCACGGGTCGGGGCGGTATGTCTCCCAGGCGGTGGCGTACAGGCGTGGCCCGGTCGCACCCCAGCCACCGTTCGGCAGATACTCGAAGTCGAGCTCGCCGTAGTCGGGGTCCAGGTCGTATCGCAGTGGTGTGATGGTGAAGAAGGCTTGGACCACGCTGTCGCCGTCCGGCCCGCTCGCCGGCGCGTCGGTGAACCGCACTCGGGCGGCGTAGGTGCCGGTGTAGAACTTGCGGTCGGGGTAGATCTCGGCCTGGCTGGTGCCGGCCGCGCTACCGTCGGTCTTCGCGGCGAGCTGGAGGAACCGGTTGCCTGGCCGGCTGGCGTCGTCGACGAAGGTCACGTTCTGGCGCAGCCAGGCCGCGCCGGGCACGCCCGGCCCACCGGCCCCGGTACGGACCTGCCAGTGGTGCGCGGTCAGGGCCGGGTCGTCGGCGTTGGCGTAGGAGAAGTCGTCGAAGAGGATGGCCGTCGAACGGGCCGATCCGCCGGTCGCACCGGGGGTGGCCCCAGCGGTCGAGGTTGCCGCGAGGACGACCGTGGTGGCCATCGCGGCGGAGACGGACAGTACGCGGACAGCTCGGCGGTGCGGTGTGGTGGACGATGGCATGATTTGCCTCCGAGGTCTCGGGTCAGCACGAGGTGCCGGCATGCATCGCGAGGTACGGGCCGTAGTAGTGCGCGACAATTCCCCAGTAGCGGGGCAGTCCGATCGCAGTCGCTTGTGGACGGACGCGTCGGCGTGGATTAGACCTGGCCGACTTTGTAGAGGCGGTCGGCCACCTCCACCAGGTCCAGGCCGGCCGTCTCGGGCAGACAGCACCCGATGAGCCGCCGGCACGCCTGCCCCCAGGCGGCGGGCAGCGCGTCGTACCCGGCCAGCGCGCCGCACAGCGCGCCGGCCAGCGCCGGAGCCGAGTCGGCGGTGCGGGCCACGCAGGCCGCCGCGGGTACGGCCTCGGCCAGCCGGCCCCGCGCGGCGGCGACAGTCGCGAACGCCACCGCGAGGGTGTCCGCGGCAGCCACTCCGTAGGTGTAGACGTGGTCGAGTACCTGCTGGTCGAGGGCGGGCACGAGGGCGAACGCGCCGTCGGTCGGGTCGGCCAGGGCGAGTGCCGCCCGTACGTCCCGGCCCACGGCACTGTCCGCGGGCAATTCGGCTAGGGCGGCCTCCAGCGTTCGTGCCAGGTCGCCGTCCGTGGCGATGGCGACCGCTACCGCCGCAGCCACCGCTCGGGCCGCGTGGACGCCGTCGCCGGATTGGGTCACCACCGCGTCGGCCTCGGCGAGCGCCGCGGCGGCAGTCGGGGCGCCGGGGTAGCGCGCGCCGATGGCCACTGCCCGGACCGCCGCCGCGTCGTCGAAGTGGTGCGGGTTGTCGTGTCCGCTGGCCGGTGGATCGATGCCGCGGCGCAGGTTCTCCAGCGCGGTGCGCACCGAGATCCGTCCCCACAGGGACGGCTCGTCGGCCCGCAGCGCCAGTTTCCGCCAGGCCGCCATCAGCGCCTCCCGGTCGCCGTCTGCCGGATCGGCCGTCGAGTCCTGACCGGCGCCGCCCAGCAGGGCGGTGGCGGTGAAGGCGGCCCATTCGGCATCGTCGCCGGGTCCGAGCATCAGCGGTCCCACCGGCTGGTTGAGCGCGAAGGGAACCGGGAGCGTGGTGAGGCTCCGTTCGTCGGCGTACCGGTCGAGCGTCGGCCTGCTCCGCCGGATCCAGTCGACCATCAGGTGCGAACGGTGCCAGCCCGCGGGCCAACCCGCGGCGTCGCCGATCGCCAGGCCGACGAGGGCACCGCGTACCCGGTCGCGCACCTGCCCGGTCATGCGGTCCACATCCCGTCGCGAAGGGCGGCTGCGGCAACGAGGTCGGCGGCGTCCATCGGGTGCCGGCCGGCGACGTCATCGACGCAGGCCCCGGTCAGTGGGCCGATCTGGTCGGCCCAGCGGGTGGGGACCGCGCCCCGGCCGCGCCCGGCGCCGGCCAGGGCTCCGGCGATCGCGCCGATGGTGTCGGCGTCCCGGCCGAGGTTCACCGCGGTCACCACGGACTCCTCCACGTCGCCGTCTGCGGCGAGGTAGGCCCCGACGGCGAGTGCGACCGCTTCGGGGGCAAGATCGGAAAACGGGTAGAAGCGGGGTACCACCGCGTCGTGCAATGCCTCGGTGAGCGCGTCCCCGCGGGCACCGCCGGCGGCCACCACCGTCGCCCGCGCCAGGGTGCGCGCGAGCCAACTGTCGGCCGGCACCGCCGCGCGGGCCGCCTCGGCAACGCGAGTGGGCGCGGCTCCGGTCATCGCGACCGCGACGGCGGCCGCGACGGCACAGCCGCCGTGGAGACCCTCGCCGTCCATCGATACCGTCCCGTCGACCATGGCCAGCCGGGCGGCCACGTCCGGCTGGCCGGCGGCGTAGACCCCGTACGGCGCCGCGCGCATGGCCAGCCCGTCACTCCACGAGTGCCGGTGCCGTCCGGTGTGCGGCGGGTCCCAGCCGCGCGCCAGGTTCAACACCGCGGCCAGTTCGCTGAAGCCGGCCGCGCCGAGCGTCTCGCGGGGCACCAGCGCCGTACGCCACGCGTCGGCCACGTGCGCCGGGCTCAGGTCGCGGCCGTGCCGGTCGAGCAGGTTCGCGACGAAGACGGCGTACTCGGTGTCGTCGGTGCCACTGATCCGGCCGTCGGCGTCCGGCAGCAGTTCGGTCAGCCGCCCGAACTCGGCGCGGATCTGCGCCGGTTCCAGAGTCTCCACGGGCCGGCCGAGCGCGTCGCCGACGGCGAGCCCGAGCAGGCAACCGCGGGCTCGGTCGGCGAGCACGTCGTACGGAAGGCTGCTCATCGGATCGCTCCGGCGGTCAGCCCGGCCTGGATGTGGCGCTGGAAGACCACGTAGACCACCAGCACCGGCAGCATCGCGATGACCACACCGGCGAACATGGCGCTCCAATCACTGCGGTATCCCTGGTTCACCGCGAGTGCGGCGAGGCCCTGGGCCAGCACCTGCCGGTCGGGGTTCGGGTTGAGCACGACCGGCAGCAGGTACTGATTCCACAGACCCAGGAAGTTGAAGATGGCGACGCTGATCAAGCCGGGTTTGGCCATCGGCAGCATCACGCGGAAGAAGGCCACCTCGTGCGAGGCGCCGTCGATGAAGGCGGCTTCCGCGATCTCGTTGGGCAGGGAGCGGAAGAAACCGGTCAGGAAGAACACCGTGAACGGCAGCGCGTACGCCGTGTAGACCAGGATCAGCCCCTGGTACGTACCGATCATGCCGAGTTGGTCCACGACGAAGAAGAGCGGCACCAGGGCGAGGAAGACCGGGAAGGTCATGCCACCCACGAAGAGGTAGTAGACGACCCGGCTTCCGGGAAAGTCGTAGCGGGCGAGGGCGTAGGCCAGCATCGATCCCAGCAGCATGGTGAGCACCAGCGCGCAGCCGACCACGATCACGCTGTTGAGGAAGAACTGCCCGAGATCGGCCTGGTTCCAGGCGCGGGCCCAGTTCTCCCACCGCGGCGTCGCCGGCAGCCGCCACGGGCTGTCGAAGATCTCCGCGTCGGTCTTGAACGAGCTGACCACCGCCCACAGCAGCGGGAGGACGACCAGCACCGCCCAGACCACCAGGAAGGCGTGCGAGAAGGCGTTGAAGAGGCCTGGTAGGCGCCGGCGCGGGAGCTGCGGCGGGCTGGCCGTTCCCGGTGCGCTGGCCCGGGCGATGGGCTGTTGGGTCAGGGTCATGGCTGCTTCCGTCTCAGTACTCGATGCGTTCGCGCCGGGTGAACCGCAGGGTGAGCGCGGCCAACGCGAGGGTGAGGAAGAACATCGCAACCCCCATGGCCGAGGCGTAGCCGAAGCGGCCGTAGACGAAGGCGTTGCGCCACAGGGTGAGCCCGAGCACTTCGGTGGCGTTGTCGGGACCACCGCCGTTGAGCCCCACGGTCAGGATCTGCACGAGGGCGAAGCCGTCCATCGCCAGGATGCCCAGGTAGACGTAGGCGACCTGGACGGTGTCCCACAGCAGCGGCAGCGTGATCCGTCGGAACGTGACGAACCGGCTGGCGCCGTCCATCGCCGCCGCCTCCAGGACGTCCCGCGGAATCGACTGCATCGCGGCGGAGAAGAGCACCACGTAGAAGCCGACCGACCCCCACACCATCACGGTCATCACGGCTGGCAGGGCGAGGGACGGTACGGCCAGCCAGGGGCGGGTGAGCGAGCCCAGCCCCACTGCGTTGAGAGCGCCGTTGAGCAGGCCCGAGTTGGGGGTGTAGACGAACTGCCAGAGCACCGCGACGATGGAGACCGCCAGCAGCTGCGGGAAGAAGTAGACGATCTTGTAGAACTTCGCGCCCCGTACCCCCTGGATCGCCGCCCGGCCACCGCGGCCGGCGAGATTGAGCATGGAGGCCAGGAAGAGCGCGATGCCGATGGTGGCCAGTGGCACGACGAGCAGCATCACCGCGTTGTGGCGCAGCGCCGTCCAGAACAGCGAATCACCGGCGAGCCGCGCGAAATTGTCCAGCCCGATGAACTTCTGTCGGGCGGAGACCCCGCGCCAGTCGGTCAACGCCAGGTAGAACGCCTGGGCGTACGGCGAGATCACGAAGACCGCGTAGAGTGCCAGGCCGGGTAGGACGGACCAGGCCAGGAACCGGTACTTGCCGTGCCGCATGGCCGCCTACCGCTTGTGCTTCGCGATGGTGCTGTCCTTGGCCACGTCGTCGGCCGCCTTCTGCATCCGGTTGATCCAGTCGCCCGGCTTGATGCGCTTGGTGAGCAACTCGCCCGTCGCGTTCGACACGGCGGTGCCCATGGTCGGGTACCACTCGCCGAAGTTGAGGGAGACGACGTTCGGACCCGCCGCCGCCACCATGGCGGCGACGGAGGCCAGGCCGGAGGTCATCGCGACGCCCTCGGTGCCCCCGGCGGTGCTGGGCAGGGTGGCCGCCAGCTCCGCGAACTTCTTCGCCGCCGGCTTGGACACCAGGGTGCGCAGGAACTCCAGGGCACCGTACGGGTTCTTGGCCTTCGTCGGCACGATGAACGACTCGCTCGCGGCACCCTGGATCGCGGTGCCCGGCAGCTTGTCCGAGCTGGACAGGGCGGGCATCGGGGCGACCACCATGTCGAAGCCGGCCGGGGTCACCGCCTTCTGCTCACTCTCCAACCACGACCCGCACGGGATGAACGCGGCCTTCCCCTGGCACCAGGCGTTCTGCGCCTCGGTGTGCGACAGCGCCTCGGATCCGGGCAGGAAGAAACCGCGGTCGACGAGTTGGTAGATCGCCTCGACGGCGCCGACCATCGCCGGGTCGCGCCAGGCGTTCGGCTCGAGATTGTCGAGCTTCGCCATGAGGTCCGGCCCGCCGGCCTTCATGGCCATCGAGAACAGCGGGTCGTTCATGTACTCGGGATACTTGCCCTGGTAGGTCCAAGGCGCGATGCCGGACTTCTTGATCTCCGCACAGAGCGTGAGCATCTCTTCCCAGGTCTTCGGGTACGTCCAGCCGTTCTTCTCGAACAGGGGCTTGGAGTACCACAGGCCGTACACGGTGTAGGCGATGTTGAGCTGGTAACACGTGCCGTCGACGCTGCCCTTCGCCACCACGCCCGGCAGCAACGTGTCGCGTACGGTCTTGCTCTTGTCGTCGATCGACGGCGAGTCCAGCACCTCCTTGAGATCGCGCAACTGGCCGTCGGCGATCAGCGAGGCGATGTCGAGCCGACCGGCACCGGTGTTGTCGATGACGTCCGGCGGGTCGCCCGCGACGAACCGCGGACGCAGCACGTCGCCGACCTTCTGAATCCCCTGGTGGTTGATCTTCACCCCGGGGAACCGCTGCCGGAACAGCTCCTCGTCGAACTTCGCGTACTCGTCGCTGTAGCCACCCTTGAAGATGACGATTTCCAGCGGCTTGTCGGTCGGAGCTCCCAGCGGATTGGCTTCGCTGGTCGAGCCCCGATCGGCGGTCGTCGTCTTGTCATCGCCGGCACCGATGGCGCAGGCCGCGAGCGATCCGGTCACGGGTGCGGCGAGCAGCGCCGCGGCGATTGCCCGACGCATCAGGGTGCGGCGGGACTGCACCACGTGGGGCAGCAAATGGGATGTGGTCACGGCAACCTCGCTTCGTAGTCAGGCGTTACGGCGAATCCGGCCGGCGTAACGAGCCTCTAGTTCGTGGTTGTGCTCGTCCCCGCCGGGGATGTTGGCGGAGAGGTAGATCGGCGGTCGCTCGCCGGCGGCCAGCAGGCGTTGGACGACCTCGACGACGACCATCTGCGCGAGCGTCGCCGCGGTGATCGAGGAGACGGCGCCGATCGCCCCGCCTTCGGGTAGCGGCAGGACGGCGTCGCCGTACGGCGCGCCGTTGTCCAGCACCACGTCGGCGAGGTCCGCCAGACGGTGGCCGGAGGGATGGCGTGGGGAAACCCGCGTGGTGTGCTCCAGGGAGGTGATCGCGATGAGGGCGTGCCCCCGCTGCTTGACCAGGTGGGCGAGCTCGACAACGACCCCGTTGACGCCGGAGTTCGAGGCGATCACGAAGACGTCCCCGGCAGCGACCGGCGCGAGGGCCAGGATCCGTTCGGCCACGGTCGGATCGCGCTCCAGCATCGCGTCTGCGAGCACGCTGGTCGGCTCGCCGCCGAACAGGACGATGTCGCGCAACGCCAACCGGTTGGTGGGGACGAGTCCGCCGGCCCGCCCGGCGATCTCCATGGCCAACGCCTCCGAGTGGCCGGCGCCGAACGCGTGCACCACCCCGCCGCCCTGGATCGCCGCGCTGATCAGATCGGCCGCTTTCTCGATCTCGGCCGACTGGCTGCTGGCCACCCTTTCGAGTCGATCGCTGACCGCGGTGAAATAGGCCTGGCTGGTGAGGGTCATGCTTCCTCCGGCTTCGGTGCGGGCCGCGTACGGCCGTTGGCTACCCTGCGTCTGCCCCGCCGACCGGCCGCGCGACGCGAGTCGTCAGCCTCGTCGGGAAGTCGATGGCCGGCGACCGCCTCGGCGGTCACTTCGAAGGCCGCGCTGCTGCGCTCGAAGGTGCGTTGGGCCAGCACCACGTAGATCAGGTCGAGCACCAGCAGTTGCGAGTGGACGGCGGCGAGCGCCTCGGCCCGGAACGTCGTCTCGTGCGCGGCCGTGGTGAGGACCACGTCGGCCACCTCGGCCAACGGCGAGCGCGGGAAACTCGTCACCGCCACCGTCGTCGCGCCGTGGCTGCCGGCCTCGGCGAGCATCTCGATGATCTCGTGGGTACGCCCCCCGTGGGACAGCCCGATCGCGACATCGCCGGGACGCAACAGCGCGGCGTTCGTCAGCGCGGTGTGCACCTCCGCGCGTGCCCAGCAGACCACCCCGATGCGCTGGAGCCGGAAGGCCATCTCGGCCGCGACGGTGCCGCTGCTGCCGATTCCGAACAGCTCCACCCGCTTGGCACCGGCGAGCGCGGTGACGACCCGCTCGAGGGACTCGCGGTCGAGCCGGCCGACGGTTTCCTGGATGGCCCGGGTGTCCGCGCTGGCCACGATCTCCAGCACCCGGTCCAGCGGGTCCTGCGGAACGATCTCCCGGCCGATGTCCAGCTCCCAGCGGGCCTGCGCCGCCCGGCCGGTCTCGGTCGCGATCGCCACTCGCAGCGCCGCATACCCGGAGAAGCCGAAGACCCGGCAGAACCGGGTGATCGTCGCGGTCGAGGTGCCGCTGCGCTCGGCCAGATCCACGATGGTGGCCAGCGCGGCCTCGGCCGGATCGGCGAGCAGTTGTTCCGCGACCCGCTGCAGCGCGTCGGGCAGCGTGGGCAGCTCGGTGCGGATCCGCCCGAGTACACCGCCCGTGGGCTCCGTGGCAGCCACCATCAGGGAATTCCTTTCACTACCGTCGACTGGCAGTGAAAATTACGATCAGGGGCGCTCGCATGTCAAGGATCGAGAACATTTTTTTCATGCACCTTGCCTCGATCGCGCAGCGGCCCGCACGATGTCCGCGCTACCGACCACCCACATCTGGAGGTGCCCCATCTCCGGCAGCCAACCTCTCGTCCTCGGGCTCGACGTGGGCGGCTCGTCCTCGCGCGCCTTGATCACCACCGCCACCGGCGTACCAGTCGGGTACGGACGCGCGGGCGGCGCCAATCCCGTCTCAACGCCGCCGACGAACGCCGCCGCCACCGTGGCGGAGGCCGTACGCGCGGCCCTGGCCGGCGTCGACCCGGGCGCGATCCGGGCCGCCGTGCTCGGCATCGCCGGTGCCGGCGCGTTTGACGAGCCGGCCACGGCCGCCGCTTTCCAGCGCGCGTGGGCGGACCTGGGGCTGCGCTGCCCTGTCCAGGTCGTCGGCGACGTGATGGTCGCCTTCGCGGCCGGTACCCGACAGCCCTCCGGCACCGTGCTGATCGCGGGCACCGGGGCCATCGCCGCCCAAATCCACGAACGCACGTTGGTGCGCAGCGTCGACGGCCTGGGCTGGCTGCTCGGCGACGAAGGCTCGGGGTTCTGGCTGGGCCGGGCGGCGGCGCAGGCCGTCGCCGGCGCGCTCTACGCCGGCGGTCCACCCGGCCCGCTCGCCGTGCTGGTGACTCGGCAGCTGCTCGGAACGGAGCCCGGGACGGCGCCCCGGGAGTGCGCCGACGCGCTGGTGCGCACCGTGTACGAGCGACCGCCGACCCGACTCGCCCAGCTCGCACCGCTGGTGGCCCGCGCCGCCGACGCCGGCGACCCGGACGCCAAGGCGATCGTCCGATCGGCCGCCGATCGCCTGGCAGCCTCCGTCACCGCGGTCCGCGAGCGCGCCGACGGCACGCCGATCGTGCTCGCCGGCAGCGTCCTCACCGCCGGCCAGATCTTCCAGGAAGCCGTCCGCCGGCGGCTCAGCCGCCGATGGTCGGCGCCGGTGCTGGTCGCGGCGCCAGGCGAGGTCGGGGCCGCCTGGCTCGCCGCGCGGACCCTACCCACCGTTGACGACGACGCCGCCGCGGCGCTGCACGATGCGCTACGGGTGGCCGCCCTGACCCCCGCGCCTGCCCCGTGACCGCCGGTCGCCAGGGTCGCCGCCCGCTGACGCCTTGTGCCGCCAGCCAATCTGCGAGGCCGACAGCCGCCTACCGAGCAGGCCCGGCGGCGACTCGTCGCACCGCGTCCACCACCAGCTGCGGCTGGCCATAATGGACGTAGTGGTCGGTCGTGTCGGCGACCACGTGTTGTCCCCGGCTGGACAGTGCGGCCAGTTGGGCGTGATGCTCGAGCACCTGGCGCGGCTGCCCGGCTGCGGAGATCACGACCACCGGCCGGTCCTGCCAGGCTCCAGGACGTACCGTTGACTGCACCAAGCGCGCGCTGTCCACAGATGCTTCGGCTTCGCCGGCGGCGGCTGCCATGCTGGTGCTTCGATACACGACCGCCGCATGCTCACGTACCGCCTGCGGCGCGCCCGTACTCACGGCCATCCCCGGGGCCAGGCGCACCACACCGATCCGCGCGGCGAACCGGAAGGCTGCCATCTGCGCGCGGATGACCGGGGCGCTCGCCTTCAACGTCCCGGTCTCGCGCTCGTCGGTGACGTCCACCAGCACCAGACCCGCGGTCTCGCCAGGCCAGCGGTCAGCGAACAGACGCACCACGAACCCACCCAGCGAATGACCGACCAGGACGTAGGGCCCGTGCTCGCCCGCTTTGTCCAGGAGAGTGTGTAACTCATCGGCCAGCCGCCCGGCGTCGCGCCGGCCGGGCCCCGGATCGCTCCACGCATAGCCGCCGCGGTCATAGCTGCACGCCCGGATCCGGACCGTCGCCGAGGCCTCGGTCAGCATCTGTTGCACCGTCGCCCACGTCGTCGACGACTCGCCGAGCCCTGCCTCGAACACCACGGTCGGTGCCTTGTCGGCCGATCCGGTGCAGTTCAGATGCAGCCGGCGCCCCCCGATATCGATCAGCCGGCCCGGCGCCGGATGCCGCTGACCGTCACCCCGCCTCGACAGCGTCTCGTAGGTCCAACCAGAGCCGCTGACCACCGCGAAGACCACTACCAGACCAACGACGATCCGCAGCAACGCACGCCGCCAACGCGTCCGGACACGCCGGCGAGGCTCGGCCACGCCATCAAGACGTTCTCCCACACCCTGCGACGGTAGGCACCCGCCACTCCTGCGGCATCCACCTGCGGTCGCGCCGGCCGTACGACTCGCGTCGCCGCCGCCCCACGCCTCTCTCCACCTCCTGGCGGACCGGTTGCTTGCCGACTGCTAGGGGATCGCCCCTACGGCCCAGGACGACGCGAGGAGGAACTCGTCGAAGGTACGTGGTGGCTGGCCGGTCCGGCCGCGTACGTTGCCCCAGGGTGGCGCCCAGCCAGCTGGCCGCAGCCGGATGTGCAGCCCGGCGGTTACCGCGTCCCGCCAGCGCTCGCGGCTGGCTGCGGCGCCGCGTCGCGGGGCTGGGGCACGCTGCGCTGGGGGAAGGCCCGCGTTGCGGCCAGGATGGCGAGCAGCACCAGGGCGATCGTGGCCGCCGTGAAGATCGCCGCACTCAGCGCCGTTCGGGGGCCGTCGGCCAGGGTGCCGGCGTAGACGGCCGTGAGGGTCGCGACGCCGACTGCGCCGCCGAGCTGCTGGAGCGATTGCAACAGGCTCGCGGCCGACCCGCGGTCCGCCGGCCCGGCGCTGGAGAGGATCCGGGTGTTCGCCAGGGTGAAGAACATGGGCGGCCCGAAGCCGAGAATGAACATCGCGACCGCGCCGACCCAGTACGGCGTGTGCGGTGCGAGGAGACCGAACAGGGCCACCCCGGCGGCGGCGAGGGCCGCCGCGAGTCCGGTGGTGGCGCGCTCGCCGAGCCGTACGGCGAGGACGGGTGCGAGCCGTCCCGCGATCATCACCGAGGCGGTGAACGGCAGGAACGCCAACCCGGTGTGCAGCGCGTCGTAGCCGAGTACGTCCTGGTAGAGCAGTGTCGCGGTGTAGAAGAAGCCGAGCATGGCGGCGGGCATGAGCAGCATGCCGGCGTAGGGGACGGCCCGTCCCAGGCTCGACAGTAGGCGGCCCGGGACGATGGGATGGGTGACGCGGCGCTCGACGACGACGAGCGCGGCGAGGGCGACCAGCGCGGCGGCGAAGGCGGCGAGTGTCGCCGGGGAGGTCCATCCGCCGTCGCCGCCGGTGGAGAGCCCGATCACCAGTCCGACCATCGCAATCGACGATGCGCCGGCACCGGCCAGGTCGAGCCCGACCGGCGAGCGCGTGGCCTCGGTGACGAAGGCCCGCACGCCGAGGATGACCAGCGCGCCGATCGGAACGTTGACGAGCATGACCCACCGCCAGCCGACCGTGACGGTCAGCAGCCCTCCAGCGATCAAGCCGACCGCGCTGCCGAGGGAGGCAGCGATCATGACGAGCCCCATCGCGCGGAGGCGGGCCTGGCCGTCGGGCGTGTTGGCGAACAGCAACACGAGCACTCCAGGAGCGGCGAGGGCGGCGCCGGCACCTTGGAGCGCGCGGGCCGCGATCAGGACCGCCCCGTCCGGGGCGATGCCGCCGATCGCGGACGCGAGGATGAACACGGTTACCCCGATCAGCAGCGTCCTGCGCGGCCCGACAAGCGTCCCGATCCGGCCGCTGACCAGCAGGAAGCCGGCGAACGCGACCGAGTACGCCGACATCACCCACGCGAGTTCGACCGGGCCCATGCCGAGGTCCGTGCGGATGTGCGGTAGCGCCACGGTGACGATGACGCCGTCGACCATGAGCATGAGTTGGCAGGCCACGATCGACGCCACCGCCCACCCGGATCTGCCGTTCATCGCACGGGGCATCTGGTGTCCTCCGCTCTCGTTTCGATATCCTTAACCGGAGCCTGTCTCCGCTTCACCGATAGTGGAGACTGTCTCCGCTTAAGTCAAGGAGGTCATCGCGATGACATCGCCGCCCCGTGGCCGAGCCCTGCGCGCGGACGCACGCCGCAACCGCGACGCGATCGTGACGACGGCACGCGAACTCTTCGGGCGGGCCGGCGTGTCCGCGTCGCTTGACGAAATCGCGCGCTGCGCCGGCGTCGGCGCGGGCACGCTCTACCGCCATTTCCCCACGCGCGAGGACCTGGTCGCCGCCGCCCTCGTCGACAACATGGCCGCGATGCGTGAGCGCGGCACGCAGCTCGTGGCCTCGAGCGACCCCTTCGACGCGATGCGCGTCTGGCTGGTCCTGCTCGTGGAGCAGATCAGCACCTACGGCGGACTCCCCGACGCCGTGCTCGACGCCGCCAGGCAGGCCGGCAGCGCGCTCGGCACGACCTGCGCAACGATGCAGCAGCTCACCGCCGACCTGCTGCGGCGGGCCCAACACGCCGGGCTCGTCCGCGACGACGTCACCGCCGAGGACGTCTTCACGCTCGGCAACGCGATCGCCTGGGCCGTCACGAGAGACCGCCCCGCCGACGGCGGCCGACACCTCGTCAACCTGGTCATCCAGGGATTCCGACCGGCCGACCACGCAGCGGCGTAGACGCCGGCGTCACCACCCCGGCACGCAACTGCCCGGTGATCCAACGGAGCCGCGAGCGCCGGGCGGCGACCGACACCGACCGATACTCCTGCCCGACCCGGCTGTCGCTGACGGGCGCCCACTCCGATGGCCCGGGAGCCATCAGAAAACGCCCCCCGCAGATCCAGCTACCGCGCCAGGGACCCGACGGCGGCTGGCAAGCCTGACCGAGCGGTAGCAGGCTCGACCGGCACCGGGCCCGCTCACGCGTCGCGTCCCAATGCTTGAAATCCTATTTACCGCGTAGGGATTTTGGGGTTACCTTGGGAGCCATGATCAGCCAGGTGAACCCCCTCGACGGCACCGCGGTCGCCGTGTCCCGGGGCTGTTGCCGGGGCTGGACCACCGCGCGCGGCTGTTGCCGCTGAGCGCGCATCCCTGACTCCTCCCTGTCGCGACGCCGCCGGCTCGACGACGAGCCGCAGCGTGTCCGCGACCCGATCAACGGCCGCTCGGCGCCGCCCCGCACCCACCTGCGGCGGCAGGCGCACACCCGTCGTTCTCGATCAGGAGGAACGTCATGACTGTCATCGACGAACCGCTCGCTGCGGTCGACCCGGACACGTTCCGCGCCCTGCTGCGCCGGCAGGCCGCGTCGGTCGCCGTGGTCACCGCCGCCGGCGACCCGCCGGTGGGGTTCACCGCGACGTCATTCACGTCGGTGTCCCTGCACCCGCCGCTGGTGTCCTTCTGCCTGGCCCGGTCGTCGTCGAGTTGGCCGACCGTCGCCGGCGTGGAGCACGTCGGGGTGCACCTGCTCGGTGAGGACCAGCGGGACGTCGCGCGGACGTTCGCGACCAGCGGTATCGACCGGTTCGCCGCGCACACCGGCTGGCGGCGCGGCCCGTACGGGGTGCCACTGCTGGACGAGTCGGTCGCCTGGCTGCTGTGCCGGGTGACCGAGCGGGTGCTCGCCGGCGACCACGCGATCGTGCTGGCCGAGCCGCTGACCGGTCGCCACGGGGAGGGCGCCCCGCTGCTCTACCACATGGGGCGGTACGCCGCCCTGCAGCCATCCACGAAGGAGTCGTAAGTGAAGTCGTCATCCCATTTATGGCGACGGGCGAGAGCGCCACCGCGCGGGACCAGACCTGGCAGGCCGCCGTCGGCCAGCGGCGTCTGCTCGGCCGCGCCGCACGCGGAGAGGTGCTCGACGACAACCTCTACACCACCCCTGGCAGGTTCGGCGGCGGCGGAGCGGGCACCACCTGGCTGGTCGGCTCCGCCGAGGACGTGGCGAGGTCGCTGCGCAGGTACCAGGGGCTGGGCATCACCCACTTCGTGCTCTCCGACACGCCCTACCTCCCGGAGATCAGGCGCCAGGGCGACGCGCTTCTGCCGCTGCTGCGCGGAGGCCCGGAAGTCGATTTTCAGGAAAAAGCAATCAATCGATCAATCCCAAAGATCAAGCTAAGGTAGGCGGCATGATCGAGAACATCCACAGCGACCAGGTGGCATCCCTGCCACTGCCGCTGCCGCATGGCACGCGTGCCGGCGACTATGTTTTCATCTCGGGCCAGGTGGCCGTGCGGCCCGACGGCAGCACGATCATCGGCGATTTCGATGCAGAAGTGCGGGCGGTTCTCGACAACGTCCGCGCAGTTTGCCGTGCTGCTGGTGGCGATCTCAGCGATGTATGCAAGGTAACCGCATTCCTGCTCAACGCCACCCTGTTCGAACCGTTCAACGCGATCTACCGCGAGTACTTCGCCGACCCGTTGCCGGCCCGGTCGACGGTGCTGGCTCCGCTGTCCAATCCGGATCTGCGTATCGAGGTCGAGGCGATCGCTTACCTCCCCCGCACGGCGTAGCTGGCGTGGAAAGGGGGTCCCGTTCGGGACGGAGCAGTTAGCCGAACCGACCGCGGCCGAAGACATCGGCCCGCCGCCAGCGCCCGGGTATGTGGCGCAGTTCGATCCGGCCGACCTTACTGGGCACCGCCGGCCTGGTCAGCAGGTGATCTCCGCGCGGTTCCATGCCGAGCATGGTCCGCAGCAACAACAGCGGGGCACCTGTTGACCAAGCCTGCGGGCTGC
>NZ_JBUEGB010000045.1:0-53507 GCF_054963695.1 Micromonospora sp. RTBAU3-60
ACCCGGAGCGCGGCACCCTATCTCCAACACACGATGCTGTGGTGGGCTGAGCCGCGTATCGCTGGGGCATGCTCCGGCACCACCCGGACGCGGCGATCTCCACCAGACCGGGTGTAACTGCCCCGCAGCGGGGTAGCCCGGCGAGCATGGAGCTGGTCGAGGAGTCGCCGTACCGGTTCCGGATCGACCGGCATGACCCGATGCGGGTCCCGGGGGTGATCTTCGCGTCCCGGTCGCTGCTGCCGGACGCCCGGGCCGACAAGTCGCTGGACCAGGTGGCGAACGTGGCCACCCTGCCCGGCATCGTCGGCGCCTCGTACGCCATGCCGGACATCCACTGGGGTTACGGCTTC
This sequence comes from Micromonospora sp. RTBAU3-60, assembly GCF_054963695.1. Taxonomy (NCBI): domain Bacteria; kingdom Bacillati; phylum Actinomycetota; class Actinomycetes; order Micromonosporales; family Micromonosporaceae; genus Micromonospora; species Micromonospora sp. RTBAU3-60. The sequence continues at coordinate 354 of NZ_JBUEGB010000045.1, forward strand.
CCGATCGGTGGGGTCGCCGCCACCGACGTCGAGGCGGGCGGGGTCGTCTCGCCCGGCGGCGTGGGCTTCGACATCTCCTGCGGGGTACGGCTGCTCGCCGCGCACCTCGACCGCGCCGAGCTGCGCGGGCCCCGCCTGGAGGCGCTGATGGACGGCCTCGGGGAGGCCACCCCGCGCGGCATGGGCAAGGGCGCGGTGTGGCACCTGGACGACCGGGGCGAGCTGGACGCAATGCTGCGCGGCGGCTCCCGCTACGCCGTCGAACGCGGCTACGGCGTGCAGCGGGACCTGGACCGGTGCGAGGACTACGGCGCCGTCGGCGACGCGAATCCGGCCCAGGTGAGCGAGCGGGCGGTGGAGCGCGGCGCCGGCCAGGTCGGCAGCCTCGGCTCCGGCAACCACTTCCTCGAGGTGCAGGCGGTGGAGGAGGTCTACGACGAGGCGGTGGCCAGCGCATTCGGGCTGCGCGCCGGCCAGATCTGCGTGATGATCCACTGTGGGTCGCGGGGGCTGGGGCACCAGATCGCCACCGACTACATCCACGCCATGGAGAAGGTGATGCCCCGGTACGGCATCCACGTGCCCGACCGGCAGCTGGCCTGCGCACCGGTGTCGTCCCACGAGGGGCGCGCCTACCTCGGCGCGATGGCCGCCGCGGCGAACTACGCCCGGGCCAACCGACAGCTGCTGCACCACTCGGCCCGGCAGGTGTTCCAGCGGATCACCGGCGGCGACCTGGACCTGGTGTACGACGTCTCGCACAACCTCGCGAAGATCGAGACCCACGGCGTCGACGGCGACCAGCGGCGGCTCTGCGTGCACCGCAAGGGCGCCACGCGGGCGCTGCCGCCGGACCACCCGGGCCTGCCGGACGACCTGCGCCCGGTCGGGCAGCCTGTGCTGATCCCCGGGTCGATGGGGACCGACTCGTACGTGCTCGTCGGCACGCCGGGGGCACCCGCCTTCGCCTCCACCTGCCACGGGGCCGGCCGGACGCAGAGCCGCAAGCAGGCCACGAAGGCGGTGCGGGGGCACGATCCGCGCCGCGAGCTGGAGGCGCAGGACATCGCGGTCCGGGGTAAGTCCCGGAAGGGGCTGGCCGAGGAGATGCCCACCGCGTACAAGGACATCACCGCCGTCATCGAGGCCACCGAGGGGGCCGGGCTCTGCCGGCGGGTGGCCCGGCTCGTCCCGCTCGGCGTGGCGAAGGGCTGACCCGGGGCCGTCAGACGTCCAGCGTCACCGCGCAGGACCAGCCGTCCTGATCCGGGCCGAAGCGCAGCTCGTGCAGGGCCACCGCCTTGGGCACCGCGCCGACCAGTTCCACCGCGTCGGCGTCCACCGTCCACCACCGCACCAGCAGCCCGCCGCCGTCGGCCGCGCGTACGTCGGTGGCCAGCGGCAGCACGCCCGCCGTCTCGAGCCGGAAGATCACCTCGTCGAGGACGGCGGCCAGCATGTCCTGGTCGTCGTCGGGTGGCACGGCGAACTCGGTCTCGGCGGCCGCGTCCGCGCCGGCGGTGTCGACGAAGGTGTCGAGCATCGCGGCCACTGCCTCGGCCACACAGCTTTCCCGGTCGGGCGCCCACGCCTCGATCCGCACGTCGGCGGTGTGCGGCACGTTCCGGTGCCCTCGCGCCGGTCGTCTGCTCATCTTTCGCTCCCATGCCGACCCCGACGGCCACCGCGCCGCATGCGGTCGCGGCGGGCACGGTGGTGCCGCTGCCACGGTACGTGACGACGGCCGCCGGCGCGGGCGCTTCGACCGACCGGCGATCACGGACGCCGGACCAGCCGCATGGCGTTGACGCCAATGGATCGCCGACCCTAGGCTGGTTACGGCCATGACCGTAACCGGGCCGAGCGTCGCCTTTCAAACCCAGGTGCGGGCCTGGCCACCGGCAGCAATCACGGCCCTTTTGCCGTCACCGCCCTATGGCCATCTCCGTAATCCCGCCGCCGGCGTCTCCGGCGGCCCCGTCGGAAAGCAGGCGCCCATGACCGACCGTCGTACGTTCATCCGCTACGCCGCCACCGTCACTGCGGCGCCCGCCCTGTCGGCCGCGCCGGCGGCGCTCGGCGTGGCGTCGGCCGCCGTACCCACGGTCACGGTCGACCCCCTCGGTGTGCCGCTGCGTGACGTGCTGCTGATCGGCGGGACCGTCGCCCCGGGACCGACCGGTGCGCCGGTGCTCTGGTCCGCGGTCTCCGGTGAGCCGGCCCGGCTCGCCGCGATCGACCCCGCGAGCGGCCGGACCGTCTCCACCCAGGACCTGACCGGCGCGCCCGGCTCGTACGCCGTCGCCGCCGCGCCGGACGGCACGATCTACGTCGGCGCGTACAGCACGGGCGACCTCTATCGCCGCCGGCCCGGTCCGGACAGTCCCGTGGAGAACCTGGGCCGACCGCTGCCGTCGGAGACGTACCTCTGGCGACTCGCCGTCGACGAGGCGGGCGTGGTCTACGGCGGCACCTTCCCGGGCGCCCGGGTCTTCGCGTTCGATCCGGGCACGGGGGAGACCCGGGACTACGGCCAGGTGCTGCCAGGCGCGCAGTACGTGCGCAGCATCGCCGTGGCCGGCGACAAGGTCTACGCCGGCACCCAGCCGGACGCCCACCTGTTCGAGATCGACAAGAGCACCGGGGAGCGGCGGGAACTGCCGCTGCCGGCCGGGATCGGCAGCGGCGCCGGACAAACCGTGTACGACCTCAACGCCTACGACGGCCGGCTGTACGCCCGCTTCGGCTCCGCCACCATCGGCACCCTCGGGGTGTACGACATCCAGGCCGGACAGTGGACCGACCTGATCGACGGCGTCGCCGGACTGGACGTCTCCGCGCCCGGCCCCGGTGGCCTGGTCTACCTCACCCGGGCCGGCCGACTCACCGGATACCACCCGGGCACCCGGAGGTTCACCGATACCCCGCTGGTCTTTCCGGGGCGGGTGGTCAACAACCGGGGCATCGGCTGGGTGACCCTGGCCGACCCCCGATGGCCCGGCCGCACCCTGGTGGGCCTGCTCTGGCGCGGCGACATGTTCCGCTACAACCCGGTCACCGGTCGGGCGGACGTGGTGTCCACCGACGTGCCCGGCGAGCCGATTCCGCTCGCGTCACTGCACGCCGGCGCCTCCGGCACCGTCTACGTCGGTGGCTACCTCAACGGCGGCTTCGCCCGGGTCGACCCCGACACCGGCACACCCACCTTCCAGCGTTTCGCGCAGGTGGAGAGCCTGCTGGAGACCGGCGGGCAGGTCTACCTGGGGGCCTACCCGGACTCCCGGCTCTACCGCTACGACCTGGGCCGGTCGTGGAGCAGCCCCGAATACTCCCCGGGGCTGCCCGGCATGCCCGACAACCCGGTGAAGCTCGTCGACCTGAAGTCCGCCGACCAGGTGCGGGCGCGGGCGCTCACCGACGCCGGGGACAAGGTCGCCTACGGCACGATGCCCAACACCACCCTCGGTGGCGCGCTGGTCATCGTGGACAAGGCCACCGGGGCGGCGACAGTGCACCGGCCGGTGGTGACCGACTCGTCCATCGTGAGCCTCGCCCAGGCCGGCGGGCTGGTGGTGGGCGGCACCTCGATCGACGGCGGCTACAGCGTGCCCCGGCCGACGCAGACCGAGGCGCGGCTCTTCGGCTGGGACGTCGGCAGCGACAGCAAGGCCTTCGAGTTCACCCCGGTGCCGGGCGCGACGGCGATCCCGGCGCTGGCGGTCGACCGGTCGGGACTGCTGTGGGGGCTCGCCGGCGGGCAGTTGTTCGCCGTCGACGTCGCCGCCAGGTCCGTCGTCCGGCGCGTCCAGCTCGCCCCCGGGGTGTCCGGGAGCCGGGCACGGCTGGGCTACGACGCGGACCGGAACCTGCTCTACGCGCTCGTGGCCGGGCAGTCGCTGTTCCGGGTGGACGCGTCCACCGGCGCGGCCACCCTGCTGCTGGACCGACCGGCGGAGTTCCTCGCCGTACACCCCGACGGGCGGCTGTTCCTCGGGGACGGGCCGCAGCTGTACCGGGTGACCGTCTCCGGCTGAGCCCGCGGCACGGCAACGGGCCGGTGACCCGCTCGGGGGCACCGGCCCGCCGTGCCTAGAGCTGGATCCGGACCAGGTCGCGGCCGCGCAGCGCGTAGAGCGCCGAGCCGTCCGGGGCCGCGGTGAGCAGGGCCGAGCCGGCGTACCACTCGGCGTCGAGCCCGGTCACGAACGGGCGCACGGTCATGGTGGCGGCGTCGAGCTGCCAGATGTCCTTGCCGGTGGTGCCGTAGATCGCCGAGCCGACCTGCACCAGGGTGCCCGCGCCGGGGCGCACGGTGGTGGTGGCGACCACCTGCCGGGTCGCCGGGTCGAAGGCGAAGAGCACGCCGGTGTCGGTGAGGCCGTAGACCCGGTTGCCGGTCGCGACCAGGTCGACGATCTGCTTCGCGCCGGGCACCGGGACGGTTTCCCAGGTCTTCGTCCTGGTCGCGAGGTCGAACCCGGCGAGCCGGGCCTCGGTCGCCCGCGGCGTGGTGCCCAGACCGTTGTTGACGCTGCTGCCCAGGTACGCCGTGCCGTGCTTGACCGCGACCGCGCGGATCGACTGGTCGGCGATGACGTCCCGGTGCACGTCCAGCGCCCCCGAGCGGGGGTCGTACAGCGCCACGGCGCCGCCGTACCGGCCGTAGTCGGGCTCGGTGCCGACGACCAGCAGCTTCTTCGACGGCGCCCAGGTGGCGTCGAGCGGCCGGGTCTGCTCGTTGCCGAACGCGGTCACCCGTCGTGGCGCACCGTCCGGCGTCATCCGGAACAGGTACGCCAGCGTGTAGACCGACATCCAGATCTCGTCGCCGATCGGCGTCATGGCCTTGGCCTCACCGGGCAGGAAGCGGCGGGTGGAGGTGCCGGCGACGAGGTCGTGCACCTGGACGCCGGCCTTGCCGGAGACGTACACCCGGGGCCCGTCGGTGGCGATGGCCATGGCCAGCTCGGGCGCCGGTGGCATGCCGGCCTGGGTCAGGTCCACGCCGGTCAGTTCCCCGGTGGTGAGGTCGTAGGTCACCACGCTGTTGGTTACCACGCCGCGCAACTGGTCGCCGGTGACGAAGAACCGTCCGAAGGAGGCGCCGTCGTACGGGACGGCCAGGGTGGAGAGTTGTTTGGTGTCCCGGTCGTACCGGCGCAGGGTGCCGGACGGGCGGGTGCCGACGTACACGTCGTTCCGGGCGACGTCGATCTCGATGGCGGTGATGAAGCTGTCCGGCGTCTGCACGACCTCGTACCGGGACGGATCCGCCGTGTCGATGAGCAGCATCGTGCCGGTGGGGGAGAGCGCCGCCGCGAGGACGCCGTTCTCCAGCGCGAGGGTGCCGACGAAGGTGCGGTCGGCGAAGTCCGGCGGCAGGATCTCCCGCTTCGCGCCGGTGGCCCGGTCGATCGCGATCAGATGGGCGTGCGCGCCGACGCCGGCGTAGATGGTGGTCGCGTCGACCGCGATGCTGCGGACGTACTGCTCTCCCGGCACCGCGACGCCGTAGTCGCGCTGCGCCCCGGTGGCCGGGTCGTAGGAGAACACCCGGCCGCCGGGGTAGGTGCCGCCGTAGACGACCCCGTCGGGTGCGGTGTCCAGGGCCCAGATGTACCGGTCGGGGGAGACGTCGGCGACCTTGGTGACGGCGGTGCCGCTGGTGTCCACCCGGTACAGGTCACCGGGCTCGTACGTGCCGACGTACAGGTCGGTGCCGACGGCCGTGGTGGCCCAGGCGCCGCCGCCGGTGGGCAGCTCGTAGCGCTTGGTGACCCGCTGCGCGGCCAGGTCGTAGCCGCCCAGCACGATCGGCGAGACCCCGCCGGTGGCGGTGTAGATGGTGCCGTCGACCAGTTCGGCACCGTTGACTGAGGTGACCTCGGAGGCCGGCCCGAGGTCGGTGACGGTGCCGGGTGGTGGACTCCCGGCCAACGCGGGCCCCGAGGGGACCGCAAGGGTGGCGGCGGCCAGCACGAGGGCCGCGGTCAGGGCGGTACGACGCAACTCAACCTCCAGATCGGACGAGTTTCGGCCATGACTCTAATCACCGACAGCCCACCACGGCCCGTCTGTGCTGTCGAGTCCCACCGGGAGATTGGCGGCATCGGACAGTGATTCAACCCCACCTATGGAATTCCGGCTGCGTCCGTAATACAGTGCCCGGCATCGTCGCACCTGGGAGGTCCGCCCTTGTCGTCGTCCCGCCGAACACTGCTGCCCGCCCTCGTCGCCACGCTGTGCGCGGCCCTGCTGTCGGCCGGTCCCGCGGCGGCCGCCGCCCCGGCCGCGCCCGAGCCCGGGGCGGTCACCGACTTCGGAGTCCAGCAGACCGCGCTCACCGTCTTCGAGACCCACTACGGCACCGGGCCCGGCGGTCGTCCGGTCGCCTACGCGGTCCAGATGGGATCCCCCGGCGTGCTCAGCGTCACCGACCCGGTGACCCGCGAGCTGCTGGACACCGCCTACCTGCCCGACTCCTCCGGCGCCTGGGGCATCACCCAGTCCGCCGACGGCACGGTCTACGCGGGCAGCTACCCCAACGCCCACCTCTACTCGTACGACCCGGACACCCGGGCCACCGTCGACCTGGGCGCGCCGGTGCCGGGCCAGACCGTCCTCTACGGTCTCCGCCCGGGCGCCGACGGACGCGTCTACGGCGGCACCTATCCCGGGGCGCACGTCTTCTCCTACTCCCCACAGGAGGGCTTCCGCGACCACGGCCCGATGTACGCCGGCGAGCAGTACGTCAGCGACGTCGCCGTCGACCCGGCGCGCGGTGTGCTCTGGGCGGCGGTCGGCAGCCGGGGCCACCTCGTCCGCCTCGACCTGACCACCGGAGAGAAGCGCGACATCTGGCCGGCGGGGCTGCGCGGCGACCCCAGCTACCCGTACGACGTCAACCTCGTCGGGGGGAAGCTCTTCGTCAAGCGCAGCAAGCTCGAGGCGCTCGTGCTCGACCCCGACACCGGCGCGATCCTCGCCGACGGGTTCACCATGGGTTCGCGCGGCACCTCGGTGCTCGCCCCGGACGGCCGTTCCGTCTACTTCACCTCCGGCACCGAACTGTGGCGCTACGACATGCCGACCGACACGTACGGGCCGGTCCGGGACGCCGCCGGCAAACCGGTGGTGGCCGGGGGAGCGGGTGTCGGCTTCGGCTTCCTCGGCGGCCGGCTCTACGCCGCCATCGGCAACTACGCCGGCGACGCGCTCTGGTACGACCCGGCCACCGGCGCCAACGAGCGCTACAAGCTGCCGTTCCCGCCGCAGGCCCTGGACATCAACAACATCAGCGCCGGCCCGGACGGCCGGATCTACACGAACCTCTACATCAACGGCAACCTGGCGGTGCTCGACCCCGCCACCGGCAAGCCCACCGACCTCGGCCGGCTCGGGCAGGCCGACGGCTTCGGCTGGCACGGCGGGAAGATGTACCAGGGCGTGTACCCGTACGGCGGCGTGCTGGAGTACGACCCGACCCGCCCGTACCGGCTCGGCACCAACCCGCGTGAGCTGTTCCGGCTGCAGCCGGACGGACAGAACCGCCCGATCGCCTTCGCCTCGGCGGGATCCCGCCTCTACGTGGGCAGCACCCCGGACTACGGGCTGTGGGGCGGCGCCCTGACCGTCTACGACACCGCGACCGGCGCCCGCACCACCCACCGGGACATCGTCGCCGACCAGGGCGTGATCTCCCTGGTCGTGGTCGGCGACCGGCTGTGGGGCGGCACCACGATCAGCGGCGGCGGGGGCACGGCGCCGAAGGCCACCGAGGCCAAGGTGTTCACCGCCGACCTGACCGCCGGCGAGAAGACCGCCGAGTACATTCCGGTGCCCGGCGCGGACGCGATCACCTCGCTGGTGGCCGGACCGGACGGCATGATCTGGGGCCTCGCCGACGGCGAGGTGTTCGTCCTGGATCCCGCCACCGGCGCCGTCACGCACCGCTTTGACGTGCCGGGCGACTACTCCGGGGTGCAGGACCAACTGGTGGTCAGCGCCGCCGACGAGCACGTCTACGCCTCGCTCGACGGGTACCTGCTGAAGATCGACCCGCTGTCGAAGGCGGTACGGGTCATCCGCGACGCGCAGACCTACCGGCTGACCCAGGACGCGCGGGGCGACCTGTGGTTTCGCAACGGGGTCAAGGCGGCCAACCGCGCCGTCCAGTACGGCTCCCACCTGCTGCGCTACGTGCCGGAGGCGGACGCCTGCCCGCACTCGGACCTGCGACCCACCGTGCACACCGGCGCTGTCGACTCCGGCGTCGCCAACCGCTACGCCAGCAACGGCTGCACGGTCAACGACCTGATCCACGACGACGCGGACTGGCCGACGCACGGCGCCTTCCTGGCGCACGTCGCCCAGGTCACCACCGAACTGGAGCGCGCCGGCGTGCTCACTGACGCTGAGCAGGACGCGATCGTCGCAGCGGCCGGCCAGTCCGGGGTGAGCCGGTAGCGGCCGACCGACGCCGGCCTGCGCGAGGGCGTCACCCGACGTGCTGCGCGGACCCGATCCGCGTGGCGCCCGATCCGAAAGGCGAGGTTTCCGTGACCCCAGTTCCCTCCGACCCGCCCACCCGCACGGTGAGCCCCACCCGGCGACAACTGCTGCGCTCGGCCGCGCTGGCCGGGATCGCCGCCACGCCGGTCGGGAGCCTGCTCGCCGCGGCGCCCGCGGCCGCCGCCGACCCGGCGGTCGACGACGTCGGCGAGATTCCCAACTACACGGTCGGCACGCCGGGGGCCGACATCGGCGTCCTGCCCGACGGCTCGGCCCGCGCCTGGCTGGCGGTCAACGGCGCCCCCGCCACGCTCGCCGAGGTCGACCTGCGCACCGACGAGGTGCGGTGGCAACTGCCGCTCCCCGGGGCGCAGGGCGGCTGGGCGGTCGCCGGGCACACCGACGGCACCGTGTACGCGGGCAGCTTCCCCAACGGCACCCTCTACCGGCGGCTGCCCGGCGCCGCGTCGGTGGAGGTTCTCGGCAGGCCGACCCCGGACACGACGTTCATCTGGGCGCTCGACACCGACGAGGACGGCAACGCCTACGGCGGCACCTACACGACGAGCAGCGGCGAGGGCCGGGTCTTCGCCTGGAACGCCGCCACCGGGCAGTTCCGCGACTACGGACCCGCGATGCCGGGCCAGGCGTACGTGCGCGCTCTCGTGGTGCACGGCGGCACGATCTACGCCGGCACCGCGCCGGAGGCCCATGTCGTGGCGATCGACATCAAGACCGGGGAGCGCCGCGACCTGGGGCTGCGGCCGGGCGAGCCCACCGGCCGGTTCGTGCACGACCTGGAGGTCGCCGGCCGCTACCTGCTGGTGCGGGTACAGGGACCGGGTATGACGTTCGCGTACAACCTCGCCGCGCAGACCTGGACGGATCTGCGCATCGGGGGGTTCGGGCGGGCCACGTCCGGCCCAGGGCCGCGGGGCGAGGCCTACGTGGACGTGTCCGGCTCGCTGGTCGCCGTCGACGCCCGCGCGGGCACCGCCCGCACCGTCGGCACCCAGACGTTCGGCACCGGCACCGCGCTCCGCTGGCTGCCCGGGGGCGGCGACGACACCTGGCTGCTCGCCGGCGTCGACGACGGCGGCGTGGTGCTCCGGTACGACCCCCGCCGCGACGAGACCACCCTCTCCCGGCCGGCTCTGCTCGGCGCGCCGGTCACCCCGCAGTCCCTCGGCGAGGGCCCGGACGGCCTGGTGTACGTCGGTGGATACCCGTCGGGCGGGCTCGCCGCCTACGATCCGGTCAACCGCCGCTTCCTGCCGACCCACCGGCCGTTCCCACAGGTCGAGGGGATGGGCAGCCACGCCGGCCGGCTCTACCTGGGCACCTACTCCGGGGCGCAGATCCACGAGTACGACCCGGCGCGGCCCTGGCAGCTGGGCGCCAATCCCCGGGTGGTGCTCGACCTGGGCCGGCAGCAGCAGGACCGGCCCTTCGCGGTGGTGTCCGCCGGCCAGTACCTGGCGATCGGCACGGTCCCCGCCTACGGCACCCTCGGCGGCGTGCTCAGCCTCTACGACCCCGCCACCGGCACGGCCCGCACCTGGCGCCAGGTGGTCGCCGACCAGAGCGTCATCTCGTTGGCGTACCGGGACGGCGTGGTCTACGGCGGCACCAGCGTCTGGGGCGGTCTCGGCGCCACACCCACCGCCCCAGACGGCAAGGTGTTCGCGGTGGACGTGGCGACCGGCGAGAAGCGGTGGGAGCTGACTCCCGTGCCCGGCGACCGGGCGGTCTCCTCGCTGACCTTCGGGGCGGACGGTGCGCTGTGGGGACTCACGGGCGGCCGGATCTTCCGGCTCGACACCGCGACCGGCGCCGTGTCGGTCGTGGCCGCCGTGGCCGACGTCGACTGGGGCGCGCTCGACCACTACTGGCGGGACGGATTCCTGCGGCTTCACCCGGCCTCCGGGATGCTCCACGGCGCCGCGGGCGGCCGCATCTTCTCGCTGGACCCGCGCACCGGGGAGGTGCGGACCCTCGCCACCGGCACCTCGCTGTTCCTGGCGCACAGCTCCGGCCGGCGGTACTGGACGAAGGGCTTCGACCTCATCGAGGCCACCGTCTAGACCCGCCTCGCGACGGGGGCGAAGGCCGGCGACTTCGGCCCTTCGCCCCCGTCGTTGCCGTCTGCGGGCCGATCCGCCCGCCCGTGGCCTGCCCGTCGGTTCTGCGCCGCCGACGGCGGCGGACTCAGCCCTGCGCCGCGGCGGTTGCGCCATCAGCACGGCGGGGGCGGGCGGCCATGCCGCCCGCCCCCGCGCGAGCCGGGCTCAGCGGGTGAGCCGGTAGAGCTCACCGCCCCGGGCGTAGTACATGACGCCGTCGGCGTCCATGGTCCACACGTCGTCGATGCCGGTGGCCAGCCGGTCGACCGCCAACGTGGTGGTGTCCACGCACGCGACAGTGTTCCGGAAGTTGCCGCACAGCGCGCCGTCCGGGGCGAACGCCAGGTGGTCGCTGCGCCAGACGTGGTCGACGTTCCAGTCGAAGGGTTGCACCTCGAGCGTCCGGAGCACCGTACGGTTCACCGGGTCGAACTCGAACAGCGTGCCGGCGGTCGACCCCCACACGTGGCCGTTCGGCGCGACGACCAGCGCGGTGATCGCCTTCGCGCCGGGGATGGCGGCGCCCTCCCAGACCTTCGTCGCGGTCGCCGGGTCCCAGAGGAACAGCCTCGCCTCGGTCTGGGTCGGTACGGTGCCGAGACCGCCCCAGACACCGGTGCCACCGAGCACCAGGTCGCCGACGGTGGTCAGCGCGGTGACGCTCTGGTCCGGCACGACGTTGCGGTGCACCTCCTGCGCCCCGGTCGCCGGGTCCACGAACGAGAGCGCCCCGCCGAGCTGCCCGTACTCGGGGATGGTCCCGAAGGCGACGCGTGCGCCGACGCCGGTGATGGCGAACGGACGGTCCTGGTGGTCGTTGCGCAGGGTCCCGAACTGCCGGGGATTGCTGCCCCGCACGACGGGCTTCGCCGGGTCCAGCTCGAACAGGTTCGCGCCCGGGTAGACACCGGCGTAGATCTTGCCCTGGTAGGACCGCAGCCCTTCCGCCTGACCCAGCGCGCCGGCGTTCTCGCTGAAGGTGCCGGTGGCGGGGTCGTACGCGGTGATCCCCCCGCTGGGGTAGGCGCTGGACCAGATCCGGCCGTCCGGGCCGGCCACCAGCGTCTGCAGCTGCGCCGGCAGCCCCGGCACCCCGGACGGCGCGACCTTGTGCGCCCCGGTCTGCGGGTTGTAGTAGTACAGCACCCCGCTCAGGTTGATCGTGACCAGCGTCCGGCCCGGCCACTCCTGCGCGTCCAGGTGCGTCCAGCCGTAGCCCCGGGCGGTGCCGAATCCGGTGAAGCCGGTCGGGGTGAGGGCGCGGGTGTCCAGGTTGTAGGCCATGAGCCGCCCGCTGGTCGAGCCGAAGTAGACGTTCTTCTTCGCGTCCGGCGGCGAGACGTTGAGCCCGTTGCTGGTGCCCAGGTCGGCGATCCATTCGCCGGTCCGCAGGTCGTGCACCAGCATCCGGTTGCTGTTGGCGAGTCGGGCGAACAGCGTCTGCTGGTACACGTCGAGGTCGTAGACGAACTGTTCGGCGCGGTACGGCTCGGGCAGCGGGATCTCCCGCCGCGTGCCGGCGGCGATGTCGATCTCGACGAGTCGGGCGACGGTGCCGAGACCGGCGTAGAGCTTGCCGTTCGCCGCGGCGATGCTGCGCACGTACTGCTCGCCGGGCCAGATCTGACCGTAGTCGCGTACCTCGCCGGTGCGGTGGTCGAAGGAGTAGACCTTGCCGCCGGGATAGGTCCCGACGAAGACGTGGCGCCCGTCGTTCGCCAGCCGCCAGGCCGTCGTCTCGCCGGGCACCGGCGATCCCAGGTCGTCCACGCTCGCGGCGCCGGGCCGGTAGCGGAAGAGCTTGCTGTCGGCGCCGAGGTAGGCCGTGCCGTCGGGCATGACCGTGCCGCCCCAGGAGCCGCCCGCTCCTGGTAACGGCATGGTCCGAATGACGGTGGCCGTCCGGGTGTCGATGACGCTCAGCGCGCCGGTGGTGCCCCGCGCGACGGCGTACGCGTAGTCGCCGTCGGGGCTGGAGCCGAAGGTGGCGCCGTAGATGGCGAGGTTGTGATGCGGCACGCCGACCAGGGTCTCCGTCGGCGTGGCGGCGTGGGCGGGAGGGGCCGCGGCGGCCGCCGCGAGCAGGGTGGTGAGGACTGCCAGCGGTGCGGCGCGGCGTAGTCGGTGAAGAACCATGGGCCGTCCTTTCCTGGATTATGGCCCCCACCGTAATCCTCGACCCATCGAAGATCAAACGTCCATCGGGAGTCCGCCGGCGAGTCGGCTGCGCTCCGCGGCGAACGCCATCCGGTGGCTGTCGAGCGACTCCTGCGGTCCGGAATGCACCAGGGACCGGTCGCCGGTCCCGACCGCCTCGACGAACGCGGCCATCAACCCGTGGTCGCCGCCGCCGTGGCCGGACCCCGCGTCCGCCCCGCCGGCCGCCGTGTCCAGCGTGGACGTCTCTCCGGTCACGAAGTCGGTCAGCGTCACCCGCTCGCCGTCACCCTCCAGGTAGCCGCGGGTGCCCATGATGCGCGTACGTCGGTGGCCGCCCGGGGTGAAGGCGCTCATGGTCAGGGTCGCCGTGGCCCCGCCGGCGAACGACACCGTGACCGTCTGGTGGTCGACCACGTCGTTCCCGCCGGTGTAGACGCACCGGCCGTACGGTCCCTCGCGCAGCGCGGTCCGCACCCCGTCCGGGCTGAGGTCCCGAGTGACCACGGACAACGGCCAGACGTGCCGGTCGGGGTCGGCCAGGCACTCGGCGTAGAAGCGGTCCGCCGCGTACGGGCAGGTGGCCCGCAGCGGGCAGTCGAGGCAGCGGTCGGCGGCGCCGGCCGGCCGGTTGCCGGGATGGAAGTGGTGCAGCGCGCCGACGCTGCTGACCCGCACCGGCACGTCGTCCACCACGTAGCGCAGCCAGTCCAGGTCGTGGCAGCACTTGGCCAGCAGGCTGGAGGAGGACTCGTCGGCCCGACGCCAGTTGCCCCGCACGTAGGAGTGCGCGAAGTGCCACCAGCCCACCGGTTCCAGGTGGTCCACGCCGACGATCCGGCCGACCGCCCCCGCGTCGAGCAGCCGCTTCACCGTCGCCGTGTAGGGCGTGTAGCGCAGCACGTGGCAGACCGTCAGGAGCACCCCGGTACGCCGGGCCACGTCCACGACGGCGTCGCACTCCTGCTCCGTCGGCGCCATCGGCTTCTCCAGCAGGATGTCGTAGCCGAGGGCGGCGAGCCGGGCGACGGGGGCGAGGTGCTCCCGGTCCGGGGTGGCCACCACCACCGCGTCGGCCAGCCGGGGCTGGTCGGCGAGGGCCTGCCAGGAGGGGAACCGGCGGTCCGCCGGCACCTGGTGCCGGTCGGCCAGCGCGTCGCGGTGGCCGGCCCGGGGCTCGGCGACGGCGACGACGCGGGCGCGCTCCGGGAACCGCTCCGCGTATCCCGCGTAGGTGCCGCCGCGGTTGCCCGCGCCGACGATGGCCAGAGAGACAGTCATCCGAGCCTTCCCTATAACGGATATGGGTCGATACGGTCAGTAGTTGCCGGAGCAGTGGCGATACGACCTTGAAATGTCTCGGGCCTAGTATCGGCCCGGACCGTAAGTTAACCTACTGCGAACCAAGCTCCCCTGGAAGGATGCGAGATGCGTGTTCGGAAGAGCCTGACGGCCGTCGCGGTGGCGCTCGTCGCCGCGCTCGCCGCCGCCGGCTGTGGAGGCTCCGGCTCCGGTGACTCGGGCAAGAAGACCGTGACAATGTGGATATACCCGGTGATCTTCGACGAGGCGAAGCACCGGGCCTTCTGGGACGAGACTGTCAAGGCGTTCCAGGCGCAGCACCCCGACATCCAGGTCAAGACCGAGATCTTCCCGTGGGCCAATCGCGACCAGGCGCTGGCCACCGCGATCGCCGGCAACAAGGGCCCGGACGTCGTCTACCTCATCCCCGACCAGCTGCCGAAGTACGCTCGCAACATTGAGCCGGTTGACGCCTACCTGGACGACGCGGCCAAGAGCGACTACCTCGACAATGTGGTCAAGTCGGTGACCATCGACGGCAAGATGATGGGTGCCCCCATCCTCACCAGTGCCGTGACGATGATGTGCAACAAGAAGGTGTTCGAGGCGGTCGGCCAGACGACCTACCCCGCGACCTGGAACGACCTGCTCACCATGGCGCCGGCCTTCAAGGCCAAGGGTTACGACGTCACCGCCTACCCCGGCGACGTGAAGAACACCCTGAACCAGACGTTCTACCCGCTGCTGTGGCAGGCCGGCGGCGACGTGTTCAGCCCGGACGGCAAGTCGGTGGCCTTCAACAGCGACGCCGGCCGCAAGGCGCTCACCTTCGTCAAGCAACTCGTCGACGGCGGTTACGTGGACAAGACCCTGCTCACCACGCTGCCGCCCACCGAGCAGACCAGGATCGCCCAGAACAAGGTGGCCTGCCTGTGGCACTCGGCTCCGCAGGAGGTGGAGCAGTTCTGGGGCAAGGAGAACATCAAGGTCCTCCCGCCGCTGACCGAGACCAAGCAGATCGGGTACGGCACCGTCGGCTCGCTCGCCATGCTGAAGGGCGCGAAGGACAAGAAGGCCGCGGGCGAGTGGATCGCCTACGCCTCCGGCGCCGATGTCACCAAGAAGTACGACACCGCGTCCAGCTTCTTCTCCCCGAAGAAGTCGGCGGGGACGCTGTTCGCCGGGGACCCGGTCCTCGGTGAGCAGGAGAAGTACGTGGGCGTCACCACCGTCGGTCCGCTGCACGAGAAGGCCCGGGATGTGCAGGGCGTGCTCGCCCCGGAGATCCAGGCCGCCCTGCTCGGAAAGAAGTCCGTCGACCAGGCGCTCAGCGACGCGGCCAAGGCCGCGGACGCGCTGCTCGGCTAGTCCCGTGTGACGCTGCTCCTGGTGGGCCCCCGCCCGCCAGGAGCAGCGAGAAAGGTGTGGACGTGGTCACCCTGTCTGCCCGCCGGCGCCTGCGCCGTCCCTCGCTGCGGGAGGCCGGCACGGCGTTGCTGTTCGTGCTGCCGTGCCTGCTGCTCTTCGTCGCCTTCCGGTTCGGCCCGGCGGTGGCCGGGGTGCTGCTCGGCTTCACCGACTACACGATCGGCGGCGACGCCTCCTGGGTCGGCCTGGACAACTTCCGCCGGCTGATCGACGACCCCACCTTCTGGTCGGCCCTGAAGGTGACGGTGATCTTCGCGCTGCTGTCCGTGCCGCTGTCGATGGTCGCCTCGCTCGGCATGGCGCTGCTGACCCGCCGGGTGTTCCGCGGCGTGAAGCTCTTCCGGTCCATCTTCTTCCTGCCCGTGGTCACCAGCCTCATCCTCGCCGGCGTGGTCTTCACCTGGGTATTCGCCGAGCACGGACCGTGGTCGCGGCTCATGGGTGCGCTCGGCCTGCCGGCCGAGTCCTGGCTCGCCGACAGCACACTGGTGCTGCCCGCGATCGTGCTCGTCTCGGTGTGGTCCCGGTTCGGGTACGGGATGCTCATCCTGCTCGCCCGGCTGCAGGAGATCCCCGCCGAACTGGAGGAGGCGGCCCTCAGCGACGGCGCGTCCGCGTGGCAGCGGTTCCGGTACGTGACCCTGCCGCAGCTGCGTCCGGCGCTGTTCTTCCTGGCCATCATCGAGACGACCATGTCGTTCCAGGTCTTCGACATCGTCTACGTGATGACCGGCGGCGGGCCGGTACGCGCCAGCTACACCCTCGTCTACCAGCTCTACGAGCAGGGCTTCCGCTACTTCGACCTGGGCTATGCCAGCGCGGTCGGGCTCGCGCTGTTCGTGATGACCGTCATCGTGGCGCTGATCCAGCGCCTGACCCTGGGGAGGGAAGAGTGACCGACACCCTGGTCCCCTCGGCCACACCCGCCGCACCGACGGCCAGGCGCCCCCGGCGGCCGCACCGGCCGCAGCAGGCGAGCCGGAGCTGGCGAATCACCCGGGCGGCGCTGCTGTTCGTCGCGGCGCTTCTGACGATCTTCCCCTTCTACACGATGGTCGTGCTGTCGTTCAAACCGACCGGCCCGGTCACCTTCCCGGACAGTCTGCTGCCCTGGCCGTTCTCCACCGAGGCGTACGACCGGCTGCTGGGCGCCAAGAGCATGCTGGGCTGGGCGTGGAACACGCTGGTCTACTCGATCGTGTCCGTGGTCGGCGTGCTGCTGCTGTCGTCGCTGGCCGGCTACGCGTTCGCCAAGAAGCGCTTCCCCGGCAAGGAACCGGTGTTCTGGTCGTTCCTGGCCATGCTGATGGTGCCCTACCACGTCACGATGATCCCGACCTTCATCATCATCTCCGAGCTGGGCGGCGTGGACACCTACTGGGGCCTGATCGTGCCGACCCTGGCCAACGCCCAGGCGGTGTTCCTGATGCGACAGTTCATCGCCTCGCTGCCCGACTCGCTCTTCGAGGCGGCCCGGCTGGACGGCTGCTCCGAACTGCGGGTGTACGTCTCGATCGTGCTGCCCCTGATCAAGCCGGTGCTGGCCACCCTCGGGGTCTTCGTGTTCCTGTGGCACTGGAACGACTTCATGTGGCCGCTGATCATCGGGCAGAGCAGCGACATGCGTACCCTGACCACCGGCATCGCCTCGATGCAGCAGGAGAATGTGCCGCTCAACATGCTCCTCGCCGGCTCGGTCCTCGCCTTCGTGCCGATCTTCATGGCGTACCTCGTTGGGCAGCGGTACTTCACCGAGGGCGTCACCACCTCCGGAATCAAGGGGTGAGCGCGAGGAGTGCAGCGCTGCGGAGCCTCGCAGTCGCGAACGGAAGGCCGATCGGGTGAGCGGCGCGGTGCGCGTCGCCGTGGCCGCGTCGCCGGCGCTGCGGTCGATGTTCTTCCCCGGGACGCGCTGGGACGCGCTCGCCGCGCTCGGTCCGGTGCGCCTCCCGCCCGACGGGGCCGACGTCGCCGACCCGGCGGTGCTGGCCGACCTGCTGACGGACGCGGACGTGGTGGTCAGCGGATGGGGCTGCGCGCCGCTGACGGCACGGGTGCTCGACGCCGCCCCACGGCTGCGGCTGCTCGCGCACACCGGCGCCTCGGTGAAGCCGTTCGTCACGCCGGAGAGCTTCGCCCGCGGCGTGCGGGTGACCCAGGCCGGCGACGCCATGGCGTACGCGGTGGGGGAGCAGGCGTTGGCGCTGACCCTGGCCCTGCTGCACCAGGTGCACCGCTTCGACCACGCGCTGCGTACCGGGGCCGCCTGGTCGGCCGCGAAGTCCGCGCCGCCCCGGCGGGAGCTGCGCGGCGCGGTGGTCGGCGTGATCGGCGCCTCCCGCACCGGGCGGGCGTACCTGCGGCTGGTCCGGGCGCTCGGCGCGCGGGTGCTCGTCACCGATCCGTGCCTGTCCGCCGAGGAGGCCGAGGAACTCGGCGCGACCCTGGTCGGGCTGGACGACCTGCTGCGCTCCGCGCGGGTGGTGTCGCTGCACGCGCCCGTGCTGCCGGCCACCGTCGGCCTGCTCGGCGCCCGGGAGCTCGCGTTGCTGCCCACCGGGGCCCTGCTGGTCAACACCGCGCGTGCGGCGCTGGTGGACGGGGACGCCCTGCTGGCCGAGCTGCGCGGCGGGCGGATCGACGCGGCGCTGGACGTCTTCGACGAGGAACCGCTGCCGGTGGACCATCCGCTGCGGCGGCTGCCCAATGTGTTGCTGACGCCGCACGAGGCGGCCGGCACGGTCGAGTCGCGGCGGCGGGCCGGGGAGATCGTGGTCGACGAGATCGACCGGTTCCGGCGCGGCGAGCCGCTGCGCCACGAGGTACGCCCGGAGCAGCTGGCGAGCATGGGCTGACACCCGCACAACCCGTCGCTGACCTGCGGTGGCGCGCTGAGTAGCCTGTGCGACCATGCGGATCGCCCTTGCCGGACTGGCCACCAGTCACCCGTACACCGACGCCAAGGCCCTGTGCCGGCACGCCGACCTCGTGGTCTGGGAGCCGGACCCGCAGCGGCTGGCGCGGTTCCGCGCGGAGCACCCGGACGCCACGGTGACGTCAGACCTGTCCGCGCTGCTGGCCACCCGGCCGGACGGGGTGGTGCTCACTGTGCCGACGTCGGCGGTGCCCGAGGCGCTGGCGCGGGTGCTCGACGCCGGGCTGCCCTGCTTCGTCAACAAGCCGGCGGCGGCCACGGTGGACCAGCTCGACCGGCTCGACCGGGTGGTCTCCCGCAGCCCGGAGCTGGTGCTCTCCTCCTCGGTGCTGCGCTTCGCCCCGGACTTCGCCGCGTTCGCCGTGCCGCGTGAGGAGGTGCTCGCGGTCCGCGCCACCGTCCGGCACGACGTCGGCCTCTGGGCCACCGGCTACAACCCCTGGCAGGACGACCCGGCCGTGGGCGGCGGAACGCTGGTCATGATGGGCCTGCACGGGGTCGAACTGCTCGTCGCGCTGCTCGGCCCGGCCGTGCGGCTGGTCGGCGCCGCCGCCACCACCCGCAGCTACCGCACCCTGCGCTCCGAGGACACCGGGCTGCTGGCGGTGCAGTGGGACGACGGCGTGCCGGGCGTCGTCGAGGTGCTCGGGGTGAGCCAGGGCGAGTCGTACGAGGTGACCGTGCACACCGCGAGCGGGGAGCACCGGGTCAACCTGCGCGGCGGGGCCGACGAGCTGGGCTACGGCGCGACCATCGACGCGTTCCTGGGCATGGTCAAGGGCGCGCCGAGCCCGGTGCCGTGGGCGCAGACCCGTTCCGTCCTGGGCGTCCTCGCGGCGGCCCGCGCCCAGCTCTGATCGGCCGCCCGCCGGGGAAGCCCGGCGCGGCGACCGCGACCACGCCTTGACGACCTTCTCCGCCGGAAGTTACGGTCAGGACCGTTAATCCGGAAGGGGCTTGTGGTATGCGTTCGGTGGCGGAACTGGAGGAGCGGCTGTCGCGCCCGCGGGATGTCCTGGTGGACGACCTGCGCAAGCTCGACGGCGACATCCTGGTGCTGGGAGCGGGCGGCAAGCTGGGCCCGAGCCTGGTCCGGCTGGCCCTGCGCGGGGTGGCCGCGGCCGGCACGGGTGCCCGCGTCATCGCGGTCTCCCGCTTCTCGGAGGCCGGGCTGGCCGACGCGCTCCGCGGCGAGGGCGCCGTGGTGGTCGAGGCGGACGTGACCGACGACGCCGCCCTCGCGGCCCTGCCGGACGCGGCCAACGTGGTGTTCCTCGTCGGCGCGAAGTTCGGCACGGCGGGCCGCGAGCACGCCACCTGGGCGACCAACACCTACCTGCCGGGCCGGGTCGCGCAGCGCTTCGCCGGGTCGCGCCTGGTGGCGCTCAGCACCGGCAACGTCTACCCGCTCGTCCCGGTCGCCTCCGCCGGCTGCACCGAGCAGACCCCGCTCGACCCGGTCGGCGAGTACGCCATGTCGTGCCTGGGCCGCGAGCGCATCCTCACCCACTTCGCGCAGCGCAACGACACCCCGCTGGCCCTCATCCGGCTCAACTACGCCGTCGAGATGCGCTACGGCGTCCTCGTCGACATCGCCCGCACGGTGCACGCCGGTCAGCCCGTCGACCTCACCATGGGGCACGCCAACATCGTCTGGCAGGGATACGCCAACGAGGTGACCCTGCGCGCCCTGCACTACACCGCGACGCCGCCGTTCGTGGTGAACCTGACCGGACCCGAGCTGGTCTCGGTCCGCCAGGCCGCCACCGCCCTCGCCGCCCGGCTGGGCCGAGAGCCGGTGTTCACCGGCACCGAGGCCCCCACCGCGCTGCTGTCCAACGCCCAGCTCTGCCACCGGCTCTTCGGCTACCCCGACGTGCCGGTCGCCGAGCTGATCGACCTGACGGCCGACTGGATCGCCGGCGGCCGGCCGCTGCTCGACAAGCCGACCGGCTTCCAGCGCCGCGACGGCAAGTTCTAGGAGAGACCGTGTTGACTGCTTCGACCACCCGGCACCAGTCGGCCCTGGCCCGGTTCCGGCGTGGCTGCGTGATCCCCGCCCATCCGCTCGCCCTCGACGCCGAACGCCGGCTCGACGAGCGGCGCCAGCGGGCGTTGACCCGCTACTACCTGGCCGCCGGTGCCGGCGGCATCGCGGTCGGCGTGCACACCACCCAGTTCGCCATCCACGACCCGCAGGTCGGCCTGCTCGCCCCGGTGCTGGAGCTGGCCGCCGAGACCGCCGCCGGGTCGGACGCCATCCTGGTGGCGGGCGCCTGCGGACCCACCGCGCAGGCGGTGGCCGAGGCCGAGCTGGCCGCCTCGCTCGGCTACCACATGGTCCTCCTGTCGCCGTACGCGGACCTCGACGAGGACGGCCTCGTCGAGCGGGCCCGCGCGGTCGGCGAGGTCCTGCCCGTGGTCGGTTTCTACCTGCAACCGGCGGTCGGCGGACGGGAGCTGTCCCGCGCGTTCTGGGCCCGGCTGGCCGGGCTCGACTCGGTGGTCGGAATCAAGGTGGCGCCGTTCGACCGGTACCGCACCCTGGACGTCCTGCACGGGGTGTGCGCCGCCGGCCGCAACGGGGACCTGGCGCTCTACACCGGCAACGACGACCACATCCTCGCCGACCTGGTGGCCCCGCACCGCATCATGGTGGACGGCCGGCAGGTGGAGGTCGAGTTCGTCGGCGGGCTGCTCGGGCAGTGGGCGGTGTGGGCGAGGACCGCGGTCGGCCTGCTCGACGAGGCCCGGCGCGCCCGCGCGGGCGACGACGCCGCGCTGCGCCGGCTGCTCACCCTGGACGGCCATCTCACCGACGCCA
Organism: Micromonospora sp. RTBAU3-60; assembly: GCF_054963695.1. Classification (NCBI taxonomy): domain Bacteria; kingdom Bacillati; phylum Actinomycetota; class Actinomycetes; order Micromonosporales; family Micromonosporaceae; genus Micromonospora; species Micromonospora sp. RTBAU3-60. The sequence continues at coordinate 21,634 of NZ_JBUEGB010000045.1, forward strand.
ACGCGGCCATCTTCGACGCCGCGAACGGCTACCACGGCTGCATCCCCGGCATCCACGAGGTGCTGCGCCGGCAGGGGCTGCTCGCCGGCCGCTGGTGCCTCGACCCGGCGGAGGAGCTGTCGCCGGGACAGCTCGCCGAGCTGGACCGGGTGCACCGGGCCTACCCGCACCTGCGCGACGACGAGTTCGTGGCCGCCCACCTCGACGAGTGGTTGGCCTGAGGTCGCTCCGGGAGGCTCCTGCGGGAGCCTCCCGGTAGCGCTCACAGGGTCAGGCGGTAGAGGGTCAGCGGACGTCCGCTGGTGCCCGACGACAGGTTGCCGGTCCGTTCGGCTAGGCCCGCCAGCTCCAACCGGTGCAGCATCCGCCGGGCGGTGCGCTGCTGCACGTTGAGCTGGTCGGCCACCTCCCGGCTGGTCAGCGGCTCGCCGCCGACCGCGTGCCGCACCTCGCGCAGCCGCAGCAGCGTCGGCACCGACAGGCCGACCCGCTGCGCGATGACCGCCAGGCTCACGTCCGACACCGGCGGCGGCGCGGTGGTCGACTCCAGCACGATGTCGGTGTCGCCGCGCAGGGAGAGCACCGCGGCGGCGGCGCCCACCCGCCGCGCCCGGCTCAGCGCGCGGCGGGCCAGGTTCTCCGCCTCCGCGGCGCTGCGACCGAGGCCGAAGCCGATCTGCACGGTGTCGTGCCGGTCGGCGAGCCGGCGCAGCATCGGCAGCGCGGTGAAGCCGGCCGTGGCGTCGTGCAGCGGCCCGCGGGTGGTGACGATCAGGTGGGTGTCGCCGCCGAACCGGGCGAGGGTGCCGCCCAGCGCGGCCACCTCCTTGAGCAGCCCGCTGTCCCCGTCGGGCAGGCAGGCCAGGCCGAGCGCGATCTGGGCGTCCTCTTGCGCCTGGCTGCTGGCGTATAGCAGCAACTGCCGCAGGGCGGTGCGGACCGAGTGGTTCGACGGAGCCAGCCGGAACACCGGCAGCTCGTCGCGCAGCGCCTCGTGCACCGAGCTGATGCAGGTGACCGCCACCGCGGCGCCCGCCCGCCGCTGCCGCCGGTGGAAGGCGACCACGTCCGCCGAGTTCAGCCCGCTGCGGTACGGCAGCGAGCGGACCCGGTCCACCGGCAGGCCCGCCTCGGCGAAGGTGGTGCTGACGTCGGCGCCGGTGAGCGTGTCGATCGAGATCCGGGTGACGTCGTGACCGGCGCGCAGCAGCCGGACGGCGGCCTGCAACAGCGTCGCCCCGGTGTAGTCGACGAAGGTCGCCGGCCGGGTCAGCACCTCCGCCTCCCGGGCCAGCGTGTACGGCACGACCCCGGTGAACAGCCACGCCTCCACCTGGCCGGCGTGCGCCTCGACGATCGCCGGGGCCTGCGACTCGTGGTCGTAGTCCAGCCGCCGGGCGGAGACGCCGGGCTGTTCCTCGCAGGTCGCGGCCACCTCGTCGACGAGGTCGTGCGGTCCGACGACCCCGATCACGATGCTCACCAGCGCCTCCTTTGGGGGGTTGCATTGGCACTCGGCACCAGATTACGGTCAGGGCCGGTATTACTGTAGCTCTGGAGGGCGAGTGTCCTACCCCAGCATGGCCGATGCCAGCGGTCGAACGATCGGCGCCGAGGAGCTGGAGGCGGTCACCCGCGTCCTCCGGTCGGGCATGCTCAGCTCCGTCTGGGGGACGGAGGTCCGTGCCCTCGAACGGGAGATGGCCGACCGACATGGAGTGTCGCACGCCGTGGCGTGCAGCTCCGGCACCGCAGCACTGCACCTCGCCGTCGCGGCCGTGGCCCCCGACCCCGGCGACGAGATCATCACCTCTCCGATCAGCGATTTCGGCACCGTCGCACCGATTCTCGCGCAGAACGCCGTGCCGGTGTTCGCCGACGTCGATCCGTACACCGGGAACCTCGACCCCGAGGCGGTGGCCGCCGCCATCGGACCGCGCACCCGCGCGATCATCGGCGTGCACCTGTTCGGCGCCGCGGCCGACCTGCGGGCGGTGGCCGACGCCGCCGGCGTACCGCTGATCGAGGACTGCGCCCAGGCCTGGCTCACCCGCTACCCGGACGACCGGCTCGTCGGCACGGCCGGTGCGATCGGCTGCTTCAGCCTGCAGCAGTGGAAGCACATCACCTGCGGCGACGGCGGCCTGGCCATCACCGACGACCCGGTGCTCGCCCGGCGGATGCGGCTGTTCGCCGACAAGGGCTGGCCGCGGGACGGCGCCCGCCGGCACGTCAGCTTCGGGATCAACTACCGGATGACCGAGCTGGCCGGGGCGGTCGCCCGGGCCCAGTTGGACAAGCTGCCGGGCGTCGTGGCCGACCGGCGGCGGACCGCCCGGCGCCTGCTGGCCGCCCTGGCCGACGTGCCGGGCCTGCGGCTGCCGGCGGACCCCGAGCGGCACGCCTGGTGGCTCTTCCCGATCGTGCTGGACCCGCCGCTGACCAACACGGAGATCGCCGAGCGGCTCACCGCCGCAGGGGTGCCGGCGCGCGCCGGCTACCTCGACGAGCCCCTGCACTGCGCGCCCGCGCTGACCGAGTCGGCGGTCTACGGCACCTCCCACTACCCGCTGACGATGCCGCCCGCCGATGGGCTTCCCGACTACGGCTGGGGCACCCGACCGAACGCCGAGCGGCTGATCAGGCAGACTCTGCTGGTGATCGACTGGAACGAGCGCTACACCGACGCCCACGTCGACGAGATCGCCAAGGCGGTCCGAACCGCGGTGACCGAGGCATGATCGACCCGAGCGCCGCGGCACTGCGCGACCTGCTGCGGTGGCGACTGATCGCCGCCGCGGCGACGCCCGGCACCGCCGCCGGCGAGGTCGATCCGCCGCTGGTCGGGGCGTACCTGCGCGGGCTGGTCGCCGACGGCGCCGACGCCCTCGCGGTGCTCGCGCACACCGGCCGCGGCCCCTACCTCGACCCGTCCACCCGGGCGACCGTCATCCGGCAGGCGGTCGCCACCGGCGTGCCGGTGGTGGTCGGCGTCGGCGGGCGGCCGGGGGAGACCCGGGCGGAGGTCGCCGACGAGGCCGTCCAGGCCGCCGAACTGGGGGCCGCTGGGCTGCTGGTGTTCCCGGTCGAGGACGACCCGGTCGCCCACCACGAGGCGCTGTGGCAGGCCGCCGCGCTGCCGATGCTGGCCTTCGACCTCTACCTGCGGCCGTACCCGGCGGTCACGCTGCGGGCCCTGCTGGCCCACCCCGGCGTGGCCGGGGTCAAGGTGGCCCGGCTGCACGACGCGATCGCCTGCCAGGAGGCGCTGGCCGCGGCCCACCGGGCCGACCGGCTCGCGGTGACCGGCGAGGACCGGATGTTCGGCCCGTCCCTGCTGTGGGGCGCCGAGGCCGCGCTGGTCGGCCTGGCCGCCGCCGCGGTCCCGGTGACCGCGACGGTGCTGCGGGCCTTCGCCGACAAACGGTACGACGAGTTCGTCGCCGCCTCGGCGCGGCTCGACCGGCTCGCCGCCGCCACCTTCACCGAACCGATGGAAGGTTACGTGCAACGGATGCTCTGGATCGCGGCCCACGAGGGACGCGTCCCGCCCCGGCACGCCGTCGACCCGTACGGTCCGGACCTGCCCGCCGAGGACCGGGACCGGGTGCTGCGGGTGGTGACCTCACCGTGACCGGTGAACCGCGGAAGCCGTTCGCGGCGGAGAACCTGCCACCGGTCACGCTGGACGTCGACGTCCTGGTCGGCCGGTACGCCGACCGACCCGGACCGGTCGGCGACCCGGCCCAGGTACGCGCGGCGCTCGCCGCCAACGGCATCGCCGCGGCCGCCGTGGCCAGCCTGCGGGCGGCGCTGTTCGACGTACCCAGCGGCAACGACGAGGTGGCCGCCCTCGCCGGCCCGACGGTGCTGCCGGTGGGCGCCGTGGACCTGCGGGACCCGCTGGGCGCCGAGCGGGAGGTGGTCCGGCTCGCCGAGCGGGGCGTCCGGGCCGTCCGCCTCTTCCCCGACGAGCAGCGGGTGGAGCCGGACTTCCCGTCCGTGCGGCACGTCGCCCGTCGCGCCACCGAGGCCGGACTGGTGCTGCTGGCCGGCGGCGACGTACGCCGGTTCTGGCGGCCCCTGCGCGGCGCGACCGTGGTCTTCCTCGACACGCACTTCTACCACCTGGGCGACTTCGTCGTAGTCGCCCGCGACGAGCCCGGCTTCCACACCTCGACGCGGCTGCTCAACTCCCCGGACGCCCTGGAGACGGTGGCCGCGCAGGTCGGCGTCGAGCGCCTGCTCTACGGCTCGCGCACCCCGTTCTACGAGGCCGTCGTGCCCCGGCTGCGACTGGCCCACGCCGACCTGGACGCGACGGCGGTGGCGGCGGTGGCCGGCGGCAACGCCCGACGGATCCTGGGAGTGGCCGCATGATCATCGACGTGCACGCGCACTGGGGCCCGTGGTTCTTCAGCATGGAGGTCGGTCAGGTCGCCACGAACCTCGCGGTGATGGACCGGTACGGCATCGACCTGGCGGTCGTCTCGGCCACCGAGGCGGTCATCTACGACGTCGCCGCCGGGAACCGGGCCATGGCCCGGGTGCTGGCGGAGCAAGACCGGCTGCTCGGCTACCTGACGATCAATCCGCGCCGCCTCGACGACGCCGAGCGGGACCTGCGCGAACTGCTGCCCACCGGCCGGTTCGTCGGCGTCAAGATCCACACCGACTACACCGGCTCCCCGGTCACCTCCCCGCAGACCCGCGAGGCGCTGGCCCTGGTCGCCGCCCACGACCTGCCCGCGCTCGTGCACACCTGGGGCCCGACCCCGCTGGACCTCGCGCAGGCCTGCGCCGACATCCCCGGCCTGCGGGCCATCGCCGGGCACATGGGCGCTGACGGCTGGCGGCACGCCGTGGAAGCGGCCAACTCCGTCGACCGGCTCTGGCTGGAGCCCTGCTTCTCGCACACCGAAGCGGGCCGGTTCGCCGCCGTCGCCGCGGCCGTCAACCCCCGCCGGCTGCTCTTCGGCACCGACGCCACCCTGATCGACCCGGCCGCCGCGTACGGGGCGGTGGTCGCCGCCGACCTCGATCCCGAGCTCGGCGAGCTGGTCGCCTGGCGCAACGCCGCGGACCTGTTCCGGCTCGACCTCGGCACGGACTGAACGGGCCGGCCGGAACTGTCGCACCGGCCGGCTACCGTGCCGGACATGATCGCCGACGACTCCGACGCCGTGACCGTGATGTTCCACCGGATGATGCGCGCCGCGTTGCGCGCCGAGAAGGTGGGGGAGGACACCCTCGGCCAGACGGTCGAGCTGGCCCGGTCCTGGGGCACCAGCCCGAGCGCCGACGCCCGCCTCGCCGTGGCGCTGCGGGAGCTGCACGGCGAGCCGGTCGACCCCGACGACCCGCGCCAGGTCGCGGACGAGGCCCGGTCGTTGGCCGCGGCGAGCCGTCTGGCCCCGGAGCCGGACCCGCGGGGCGCGGGAATGGCCCGGTTCGTCGCCAACGTCCGGCGGCTGCGGAGCGGGGAGATCACCCGGGCCGAGTTCGAGGAGATCCTCGGCCCGGACGCCGGGCGGGTCCGCTGGGTCGAGGAGCCCGACCCGCGCTGGCTCGACGAGGACTGACACCCGCCGGTCGCCACCCGCTCGTCGGTCATCCGGGTGCAACGACCGTACTCAGTATTGACCTGCCCGAGTAGCGCCATTACGGTCACGACCATAATTAGAGGGCTCGACGAGGCAAGTGGACGTCGCGCACCCTCCACTCCTGTTTGGGAGGCCGACCCGTGACCATCTCCGTCCGAAGGCTGTACCTCGCTCTGGCCGTTGGTCTTGCGATATTGCTGTCAAGTAGTGGTGCGTTCGCCGCCTCGCCCATCGCGCCGACGGCTGTCGAACCTGTAGTGCGCAACGGCGGATTCGAGGAGCCGGCAGCCGCCGGCTCCATTCCGGGCTGGACCCAAAGGTATGGAACGAGTGGATTTAGCGTGGTCGCCTCGCCGACACGCTCCGGCGGGCAGGCGCTGGCGATGGAGGACCCCAGCAACACCATGCAGATCGGACTGCTCAGCGACCCGGTGCCGGTCGACGCCGGCCGTACGTACGACTTCGGGGCGTGGGCGCTGGTCAAGCGCGGCATTCCGTCCATCGTCGTCTACTACCACGACGCCGCCGGCCGGCAACTGTCCAGCAGTTCGTACCGCATCTCCTACGGCGACCCGACGGCCTGGTCCTGGGAAGCGGTGACCGCGAAGACCCCCGAGGGCACGGCCACCGCGCGCATCCTGCTCTACTCGTCCACCCTGGACGCCACCAGCGTCGTCTGGGACGACGTCATGGTCCGGCCGGCCCCGCCGTGGACGGAGGCCCCGCTCGGGCACCCCGTGGTGGCCGCCAACATCCTCGACACCGCCTACGGGGTAGGGCCGGACGGCCGTGAGGAGGTGTACGCGGTGACCACCGGCACCCCGGCTCGATTCGAGGTGATCGACGTGGCGACCGGCAAACTCAAGCACGCGGCATCGCTGCCGGCCGGGGCTCAGGGCTCCTGGTCGATTGTTACCGGCAGCGACGGCTCGGTATACGTCGCTGCGTACAACAACGGCGAGCTCTACCGCTGGTCACCATCGACCGCCATGCTCGAGTCGATGGGCCGGGCCACACCGAACGCGCTCTACCTGTGGGACCTGGAGGTCGACCAGAAGGGGATCGTCTGGGGTGGCACCTACCCCAAGGGAGAGGTGTTCAGCTTCGATCCGGCCAGCGGCGAGTTCACCAGCCACGGCAGCGTCTCCGACGAGGCGTACGTGCGCAGCGTTGCCCTCGCCGACGGTCTGGTCTATGCCGGCCTGGGCAGCTCGAAGCCACGCATCATCGTCCTCGACCCGGCAACCGGCGCTCAGCGCACCATCGAACTGCCGGCCGAACACCGCGACAACGAGTTCGTCTACTTCCTCGATATCCGAGGGAACACGATGTTTACCCGGGTCACGCCCGGCAACCACCTGCTCGCCTATGACCTCAAGCGGGGCGAGTGGATCGCCGACCTCGGGCCGACCTCATTCGGCAGCGTGTCACAGCCCGGGCCGGAGCGGGACGTGTACTACATCGACGCGGCCGGTGAGCTGCGGGCCTACAACCTCACCTCCGGCAAGGTGCGGGCTACCGGCATGAAGAACCTCAAGCCCGCGCGGGACTTCGGTTGGGTGCACCTGGGCAGCCGTGACTTTCCGGGCAACACGCTCGCCTTCATGTACCAGACCGGCGAGATGGCCTTCTACAACCCCCTGACCGGGGCACACGACATCCGCCTGACCGATGTGGAGACGGCCCCGATCAAGATCCAGTCGATCGGCAAGGGCCCCGACGGTCGGATCTACGTCGGCGGCTACATGTACGAGGGGATCTCGGCGTACGACCCGGCGACCGGGACCACCGATACGCTCCCGCGCGGCTACGTCGGGCAGGTCGAAGGGATGCTGGCCCACGACGGGGACCTCTACCTGGGCACCTACACCAGGGCCAACCTCTACCGCTATGACCCGAGCAAGCCATGGGACGGCAACAACAACCCGGAACACTTCGGCGCGCTGGAACACCTCGACCAGGACCGGCCCTTCGCCTGGGCATCGGTCGGTGACCGGGTGGCCTTCGGCACCGTCCCCTCCTACGGCAAGCTCGGCGGGGTGCTCGGCCTGTACGACCCGGCCACCGGCCAACTGGCGACGCACCGTGACGTCGTTCCGGGGCACAGCATCGTGTCGTTGGCCGCGTCGGGACAGGTGCTCTTCGGCGGCACCTCCGTCTACGGTGGGCTCGGCTCCACACCGACGGGGAAGACCGCGAAGGTCTTCGCCTGGGACACCACCCGAGGGGCCAAGCTGTGGGAGATCGAACTCGCCCCGGAGGTGCAGGCGGTAACCGCCCTGGCGGTCGCGCCGGACGGCAAGCTCTGGGCGATCGACGTGGGCCGGCTGTACGAATTGGACCCGGCGACCGGTCAGGTGCTGCGCCGGACGCAGCTCATGCCGTACCTGTGGCAGGGGGCCTCCCTCTGGGTCAGCGCGGACCTGGAGTTCGCCGAGGACGGCACCCTGTACGCGTTGAGCCGGGGAACCCTGTTCCAGATCGAGCCGGCGACGCTGGAGTCCCGGAAACTGACGACCGGGATCACCAACTTCACGTTTGCCCGCGACGGGCACACGCTGTACTACGCCCGGTCCGACGAGGTGTTCCGGCTCAGCCCGGATCAGTAACCTTGCCGGCCAAGCTGTGAGCGGCGGGGTGCTCCCGGCGGCTCAGGCCGCCCGAGAGCACCCTCAGCCGGACGGTCGACCTGGCCCGGTCGTGGGGCCTCAGCCCGGCCGCCGACGCCCGCCTCGCCGTGGCGCTGCGGGAGCTGCACGGCGAGGCGGTCGACCCCGACGACCCGCGCCAGATCGCGGACGAGGCCCGATCGCTGGCCGCGGCAAGCGGCGACCCGCGCTGGCCCGACGAGGACTGACGCCCGCCGTCGACCGGATGTCACCTCGCCGCTCACTCGTCGGTCGTACCGGGTGTAACGACCGGTATGGGAGGGGACGATGTGGACCCACAGCAACAGATCAGAGAGGTGTACGCCGCTTCCGCGGCCCGCCTGGTGGCCCAGATGTACGCGATGACCGGCGACTACGCGGAGGCGCAGGACGTCGTGCAGGAGGCGTTCGTCCGGGCCCTGGCGCGGCCCGGGCGCTTCCAGCAGGTGGAGAATCCGGAGGCGTGGCTGCGGACGGTGGCGTTGAACGTCGCCCGGTCCCGGCACCGCCGTCGGATGGTCCTGGGCAGGATCGTCCACTCCGGCCGGCTCGATCCGGCGCAGCGCACCGCCCCTGCCCTGTCGCCGGACCACGTCGCCCTGGTGGCGGCGCTGCAGCGGCTGCCCCGGCAGGCCCGGGAGACGGTGGTGCTGCACCATCTCGCCGACCTGCCGGTGAGCGAGGTGGCGGTCGCGATGGGGTGCTCCGTGGAGGCGGTGAAGACGCGCCTGGTGCGGGCGCGCCGCACCCTGGCCGAGCACCTCGGCGACGCCGACCCGGTCGACCGGGAGCGGCTCACCCCCACCGGCGCGGTGCCGCCCGGGCGCCCGACCTCCCCGACTTGCCCCGAGCGGGAGGCCCGCCATGCCTGAGCTGGACTTCGCCGGGCTGAACGCCGCCGCCCAGGCCGGCTTCAAGCCGCACTTCGAGCAGGTGGCCTTGCGCGCCGGGCGGCGGCGTCAACGGCACCGGATCGTCACCGCCGCCGTGCTGGCCATGCTGGTGGCCGGATCGGGGGTTGCCGTCGCGGCCCGGCCCGCGCACGAGCGTCCCGCGGTGCCGGCACCCGGCTTCAGCCCGGAGCACACCCCCGACTTCATCCCCACCCCAGGCCCCACGCTCACGCCCGGCCCCGGCCGGCAGGTCTCCACCGGGCGCCCGGGAGCCGGTGATCTCGACCATATCTACCTGCGCTACCACGAGTGCCGTACCGGGTGCCCGCCCCGTTGGGCGGGCACCGACGACCGGGGCCGGCACTGGCGCACCGGCCCCTTGCCGGTGCCGGACGACGCGATGGTGGACCTACGGGTGGTGGCACCGCGAACGCTGGTTGCCTGGTATCTCTCCCGCTCCGCTCCCGACAGCCGATCCGCCCGGTGGGCCGCCAGCAGCGACGGCGGGGCGACCTGGCGGCAGGTCGAGGCGCGGCAGTTGGACGCGCTGCCGGCCGGGTGGCGGGTGCTGGCCCGCGAACCGGGTCCGGACCGCGAACCGCTGGTCGCGGTGGATCCGGCCACCGGGGACGTCGCGCAGCTCACCAAGCGGTCCACGCTGCAGAACCCGGCGACCGTGGCGAGCGCGCCGATCGACGCCGGCCTCTGGGTCAGCGGCCGTACCGGGAAGAAGGTCGGCGATGGCGGTCGCGTGATCTGGACCGGCAGCGCCGTCGAGGTCAGCCGGGACGGCGGCCGGACCTGGCGGCGGCACGAGTTCCCCGACGGGCTCACCGCCTCCGATGACATCGGCGGCCCGGCGGTGGCCACCCAGGACGGTCGCACCGTCTACGCCGTCGGCCGGGTCCGGGGTGCCCTGGTGGTCTGGCGCAGCGCGGACGGCGGCGCAACCTGGGCGCGTACCGCGGGAACAGTCAAGGTCGGGGAGCGCACGATCCGTGCGGCACTGCGCCCCGACGGGGTGCTGCTGGTCCAGGCCGGCGTCAGTGCCGCCGAGAAACCGCTGATGTTCGCCAGCTCCGACGACGGCGCGACGCTCCAGCCCGCTCCCCTGGGGCCGGGCGCCGACCCCCGCCCGGTGACCGGCGGATACGTCCAGACCGGCTGGCCGGACAGCACGGGCGCCTGGCTCTCCGCCGACGGCGTCACGTGGACCTGGATCGACCCGCCCGAGCTGTGACCGGAGGTGCTCCCGGCGGCTCCGGCCGCCGGGAGCACCCTCAGCCGGCCGTCGTCGGCGTCAGCGTGAAGACCGGCGCGTCGGCCGTCAGCACCGCCGTCCGGGCCGGTGCCCCCCACCGCTCCGCCACGGCCGAGGCCAGCTCGGCGAGCATCCGGGGCACGGTCTCCGCCCCGCCGTCGTGCAGCGCCTCGATCACCACCAGCACCTCCGTGGTGCCGTCGCGGACCGCCGACCAGCCGCTCTGCCGGTGCGTCCAGCGCCGCGAGTGCGCCCGCCCGGCCGAGTCCGCGAAGACCACCTCGCCCGGCTCGGGGTGCTCGTCCTCCCCGCCGAGGGTCTGGTAGGTCTCCTCGCCGGTGGCGGGTCGCACCGCCAGGTCGCCGCTGATCCGGCCGGCGTCGAGAACGGCCACCGGCACGGCGTACCCGAGGGAGAGGGCGTTGCCCAGGTCGACCAGCGGGTGCAGCCGGGGCAGCGCCCCGTCGCGGCGGAAGCGGCGCAGCAGCGACTCGGCGGCGCACCGGTAGCGGGTCGGCGCGAGCCCCATCCGGGCGAAGGCCCGCCGCCACGCCTGGATCTCTGGGAAGCCGCCCTCCGGTCCGGCGGCGAGACGGGTCCGGGCGGCGTCGCCGTACCGGGTGAGGCACAGGCCGACGTCGGCGGTGGGGGTGATGCCGGTGACGTGCAGGACACCGCAGACCAGCTCGGGAAAGGCCGACCAGACCTGCGGGGCGTGCCGGAAACGCACGGGAAGCTCCTATCGGGCGGTGAGGGCCAGGCCGAGGCCCAGGGCGAGGAAGCTGCCGGCGAAGCCGCGCCGCAGCAGCGCGGTCAGCCGGGGTCGGGCCAGCACCCGGCGCCGGAGCGTGCCGGCCAGCACGCCGTACCCGGCGAAGACCACGAAGGTGGTCAGCATGAACACCGTGCCGCAGGCCAGCATCCGGGCCGTCGCCGCGGGCGCGTCCGGGGGTACGAACTGCGGCAGGAACGCCACGAAGAACACGGTCACCTTCGGGTTGAGCAGGTTCACCAGCACCCCGTCGAGGACCAGCCGGGCGGCCGGGCGGGGCGGAGCGCCGTCGTCGAGCGGCAGCGGGCCCCGGTCGCGCAGCGCCGACCAGGCCATCCAGAGCAGGTACGCCACGCCCAGCCAGGTCACCACCCGGAACGCCGGGGTGCCGGCGCGCAGCACGGCGGCCAAGCCGGTGACCGCGGCGGCCAGATGCGGCACGAGGCTGACCGTGCAGCCGACCGCGGCGACGAGTCCGGCGCGACGGCCCGCAGCGAGCCCGGCGGAGAGCGTGTACACCACCCCGGTGCCCGGGGTGGCCACCACGACCAGCGTGGTCAGCAGGAAGGCGATGCTCACGCGGTCCACCCTGGGGCCATAATGGCTCGATGGACAGGGCCAAACCATCGGCGGTCGAGGGGTCCATAACAGCCGGCGCCGATTTCCTCCAGCTCGACGTCGGCCAGGCCCCGCCCGGCGGGCGCGCCGACTGGCTGGCCGGGCGGCTGCGCGCGGCCATCGCCGACGGGCGGGTGCCGGTGGGGGCCCGGCTGCCGGCCAGCCGGGTGCTCGCCGCCGAGCTGGGCGTGTCCCGGGGCGTGGTGACCGAGGCGTACCAGCGGCTGACCGAGGACGGTCACGTGGTGGGGCGGGGCCGGGCCGGCACCGTCGTCGTGGCCACGCCCGCCGCGGTGGTCAGCAGCCCTCCGGTGCCACCCGCCCGCGCCGAGGTGTTCGCCGAGCAGCCCGGCACCGATGTCTTCGACGCCCTGCGTACCGCTGTGGCGGAGCTCGACCTGACGCCCGGCGTACCGGATCTGGCGGCCTTCCCCCGCGCGGCCTGGCTGCGCGCGGAACGCGCGGTGCTGCACCGCCTCGCGCCCGCCGCCTTCGGGTACGGCGACCCGACCGGCACCCCCGCCCTGCGGCTCGCGGTCGCCACCTGGCTGGCCCGCAACCGGGGCATCCGGGTGGACCCGGCCGAGGTGGTGATCGTCGCCGGGGTGTCCCAGGGGCTCGGCCTGCTCGCCCAGGTGCTGCACGAGGACGGCGTGCACACCGTGGCGGTGGAGGACCCCGGCTCCCTCGGCGTACGCCAGCACCTGCGCAACTGGCGGCTGGACACCCCGCCGGTGCCGGTCGACGAGCACGGGCTGCGGGTCGACCTGCTGGCGGCCAGCGGCGCCCCGGCGGTGATGCTCACCCCGGCGCACCAGTTCCCGACCGGCGTGGTGCTCGACGGTGAGCGGCGCCGCCGGCTGCTGCGCTGGGCGGACCGGGGTGGCCTCGTCATCGAGGACGACTACGACGCCGAGCACCGTTACGATCGCCCGCCCGTGCCGGCGCTGCGGGGCATGCTGCCCGATCGGGTCTGCTACGCCGGCAGCGTCTCCAAGCTGCTCGCTCCCGCGCTGCGGCTCGGCTGGGTGCTGGTGCCGCGCCGGTACCACCCGGCGCTGGTGGCGGCCAAGCGGATGGCCGACCTGGGCAACGCCGCGCTGCCCCAACTGGTGCTCGCGGAGCTGATGGACTCCGGCGCGCTGGAACGGCACCTGCGGCTGCTGCGCCGCCGGCACGTCCGCCGCCGGGACGCGATGATCCGGGCGGTCCGTGCGCACCTGCCCGGTGCGGTCGTGCACGGCGCCGCCGCCGGCCTGCACCTGCTGGTCACCCTGGACGGTGACCTTGACGACGTCGCGCTGGCCGCCGCCGCGCTGCGCCGCGGCGTCAAGGTGCAGCCGCTGTCCTGGCACGGGCAGCGGCCGCAGCCGCCCGGCCTGGTGCTCGGCTACGCCGCCAACCCGACCGGCGACATCGAACGCGGCATCGCCACCCTCGCCGCCGCCCTCCGCGACCTGCCCTGACCGCGGCCCCCGCGAAGTCCCCGTTGATCAAGAGGTTCGCGTCGCTACGGAGATCAACACCGACGCAAACTTCTTGATCAACCTGATAGGGGTGGGGCGGAGGGGTGGTAGAGGGTGGCGAGGGCGGCGGCCGTGGCGGCGAGGCGGTCGCGGAGCGCCGTGGGGGAGAGGACCTCCACCTCGGCGCCGAGCCGCAGCAGGTCGCCGTGGGCGTGGGTGAGTGACTCGATCGGGATGACCGCGTGGATCCAGCCCGCCGCGTCCGGCGGGCCGGCGCTGGTGTCCACGGCGGCGGCCACCGCGTCGCTGGCGATCTCCCGCAGCCGTTCCCGGCCGCGCGGGGACAGCCGGATGGTGGCCTCGTCCCGGTGCAGCCGGGCCCGGAAGTCCACCACGTGCGCCCGCCACCAGCCGGGCAGGTCGAACTCGGGCCGCTCGAACGGCTCGTCGAGCGGGGTGAGGTCGAGGATCTGGTTGACCCGGTAGGTCGCCGGCTCGCTACGGTCCGGCCGGGTGGCCACCACGTACCAGCGACCGCCCTTGAGCACCAGGCCGTAGGGCTCCAGCACCCGGGTCACCTCGCCGGTCCAACTGCGGTAGCGGACCTGGATCCGGTGCTGCCGCCACACCGCCTCGGCGGTGGGAGCGAGGTACGGCGACGGATCGCCGTCGGAGTACCAGCCGGGGGTGTCCAGGTGGAAGCGCTGTTCGAGCCGGGTGGCCCGTTCGGCGAGCGGGGGCGGCAGCGCGGCCCGCAACTTGAGTTGCAGGGTGGCCACCACCGCCTGGTAGCCGAGTTCGGCGGCCGGCCCGGGCAGCCCGGCGAAGAGCAGCCGGTCGGCCTCCTCCGCGGTGAGCCCGGTCAGCCGGGTCCGCCAGCCGTCGACCAGCCGGTAGCCGCCGGCGTGCCCGGCCTCGCCGTACAGCGGGATGCCGGCGGCGTGCAGCGACTCGACGTCCCGGTAGATGGTGCGGACCGAGACCTCCAGGCGGCGCGCCAGGTCGGCGGCGGTGAGCCGGTCGTGGGCCTGGAGCAGCAGCAGGATCGACAAGAGGCGGCTGGCTCGCATTCCACTGACAGTAGCTGTCAGGGGAGCGGCCGTACCGTCCCGGCATGGCATTCCGAGACAAGGAACTGACCGTGCCGGGGACCATCGAGGTCGCCGGCCGGCACGTCAAGCGCTACCACATCGACCAGCCGGAGCCCCGGCTCGAACCGGCCGTGATCGAGGCCGCGTACGCGTACCTGCCGAAGCTGCTGCCCGGCCCGGACGGCGGCACCCCGCCGGCGAGCTGGGTGGTGCTGCACCGGGGTGCGGACACCGGGGCCTACCTGCTGGCGTACAGCTGGTTCTGGGACAACGTGGTGGAGTGCCGGATCGCCATCGCCGGGCAGCCCGCGCTGGACTGCCCGGACGACAACCCCGCGCACTTCGTCCCGCTCGACCGCCCCGGGGTGGGCTGCGTCTGGGAGCTGGGCGTGCTGGAGCACGAGCGGGCCGCCTGGGTCCGGCACATCCTTGCGCCGGACCGGCCGGACCTGGCCGGCTACCTGGCCGACACCCGCACCGCCGGGCCGGTGGGCCACTGATGGGCGACTTCGACTTCTTCGTGGGCAGCTGGGACGTGACCAGCCGGCGGCTGAAGCAGCGGCACGTCGGCAGCGACGACTGGGACGAGTTCCCCGGCAGCACGGTGGCGCACCGGTTCTTCGACGGCGCGGGCAGCTTCGACGAGATCCGCTTCCCGACCCGCGGCTTCTCGGGGTCGACGGTGCGGATCCTCGACCCGTCGACCGGGCTCTGGTCGATCTACTGGATGAACAGCTGGCGCGGAATCCTCGAACTGCCGCCGGTGGTGGGCCGGTTCGTCGACGGCGTGGGCACCTTCTACGCCGACGACACCGACGAGGAACGGCCGGTCCGCTGCCGGTTCATCTGGTCCGGCATCACGCCGAACGCCTGCCGCTGGGAGCAGGCGTTCTCCACCGACGGCGAGCGCACCTGGGAGACGAACTGGATCATGGAGTTCGCCCGTACCGCCTAGGGTGACCGGGGTGAGGCGATGGAGACGGGCCGATCCCTGGACGATGCGGCGGCAGATCGTTGCCGGGGTGGCTATCCTGTACGGCAGCCCGGCGCTGCTCCTCCTGTCGGCCGTGATGATGACCGGGCTGGTCGCCGGTCGGCTGACCGTCCGTCAGGCCGGGCCGATGGCCGTCGGCGTCGCGGTGATCGTCGCAGTTCTGCTCGTCGCGGTCCGGTTCCACCTGGTCGGCATCTACTACGGCAAGCGTGGGCTGCTGATCCGACACCTGCACCGCTCCCGGCTGTTGCCCTGGGCGGAGGTGACCGGTTTCGACGTACGCCCAATGACCGTCCTCTTCGGCCTTGAGGGCCGGCAGCAGGCCGCTTGGGTGCTGACCCGGGACGGAGCCGTGGAGACGCCCGTGCGGGCGCGCGGCCCGGTGCGTCAGTTGGAGAGCTGGAGCGGCCCAGGGCTGCCCGCCGCCGACTTCAACCAGATGATGCGGCGGCTGTGTGAGGCGCACGCCGCTCAGGCCGGCGAGGGCGTGGTCGTCCGGTAGATCGCGGTCAGCCAGACGTCCAGCAGCACGTCGACCACGTCCCGCTCGGCCACCGCCGGACCGTCGCCGGCGAAGGTGGCGTACCACACCCGCTCGTTCATCGAGTTCAGCGCGATGGCGAGGTCCCGGGCGGGCAGCCCGTCCGGGGCCGCGCCGCGCCGACGCTCGCCCTCGATGGCCGCCTCGACCGCGCGTACCCAGCGCTCGAGGACCTCGGCCCAGAGCCGGCGCACCTCGGCGTTGGTGCCGCGGACCTGGGCGCAGGCCAGCACCACCGCCCGGTGACCGCCGAACGTGGCGTGGAACCGCGCGATCAACTCCCGCCAGCGGGCCCGCGGGTCCTCCGCGAGCCGGTCCAGCACGTCGCCCGCGGCGGCGTTCGCCTCCTCGGTGACCCGGTCGAGCAGGGTGAGCAGCACCGCGTCCTTCGACGAGAAGTAGAAGTAGAAGGTGGGCCGGGAGATCCCCGCGCCCTTCGCCAGGTCGTCGATGGAGATGTCGCCGAAGGCGCGTTCCCGCAGAAGCCGCTCGGCGGTGGCGAGGATCGCCACCTCCCGGTCGTCGCCGGTGGAGCGGCCGGGCCGCCGCCCGCGCGTCCGTGCGGCGCCGGTCGGCGTGCGGGCGATCGTCATCGGCCGATGCTACACCGATTCAACACCCTGTCGATCCCACTCGACATGGTGTTGACCGGGGTCGACGGCGGTGGATAGGGTCCGGTCCACTGCCGCCCCGAACGGGAGACGCCCATGGCCTCCGACCACGTCGACGTCCTCATCGTCGGTGCCGGGCTCTCCGGCGTCGGCGCCGCCGTCCACCTCCAGCGCAACTGCCCGGGGAAGACCTACGCGGTGCTCGAGGCCCGCGATGCCATCGGCGGCACCTGGGACCTGTTCCGCTACCCGGGCATCCGCTCCGACTCCGACATGTACACCCTCGGCTACTCGTTCAAGCCGTGGACGAACCCGAAGGCGATCGCCGACGGCGAGGCCATCCGGGAGTACGTGCGCGAGACCGCCCGGGAGTACGGCGTACGGGAGCACATCCGCTTCCACCACCGGGTGGTGCGCGCCGAGTGGGACAGCGGCACCGCGCGCTGGACCGTGCACGCGCACCGCGACGACACCGGCGAGGACGTCGTCCTCACCTGCGCGTTCCTGTTCACCTGCGCCGGCTACTACCGCTACGACGAGGGCTACACCCCCGACTTCCCCGGCGTCGGCCGGTACGCCGGGCAGCTGGTGCACCCGCAGCACTGGCCCGAGGACCTCGACCACGCCGGCAAGCGGGTGGTGGTGATCGGCAGCGGCGCCACCGCGGTCACCCTGGTCCCGGCGATGGCGGAGCGGGCCGCCCACGTCACCATGCTGCAGCGTTCACCCACGTACGTCATCGCGCTGCCGTCGCGCGACCCGCTCGCCGACGCGCTGCGGCGCCGGCTCCCGGCGAAGGCCGCGTACTCCCTGGTGCGCTGGAAGAACGTGCTGCTCGGGGTGGTCAACTTCCAGCTCAGCCGGCGCGCCCCCGGCCTGGTGAAGAAGTTCCTGCGCCGGGCCGCCCAGGGCCGGCTGCCGGTCGGCTACGACATCGACCGGCACTTCGCGCCCCGCTACAACCCCTGGGACCAGCGGCTCTGCGTGGTGCCCGACGGGGACCTCTTCGCCGCCGTCAGCGACGGGCGGGCCGCGGTGGTCACCGACACCATCGAGACCTTCACCGAGCGGGGCATCCGGCTCAGCTCCGGCACGGAACTGTCCGCCGACATCGTCGTCACCGCCACCGGGCTCAACCTGCTCGCCCTGGGCGGCATGACCCTCGTCGTGGACGGCACCGAGGTCGACCTGGCGCAGACGGTCGCCTACAAGGGCATGATGCTCTCCGGCGTGCCGAACTTCGCCCTGACCATCGGCTACACCAACGCCTCCTGGACGCTGAAGGCGGACCTGGTCGCCACGTACGTCTGTCGGCTGCTACGCCACCTGGACACCACCGGCCAGCAGATCGTCACCCCGGTCGCCCCCGACACCAGCGAGCTGGTGCCGCTCATCGACCTGCAGTCCGGGTACGTGCTGCGCGCCGTCGACCGGCTCCCCAAGCAGGGCCCGGCGGCGCCCTGGCGGCTGTACCAGAACTACCCCCGGGACGTGCTGCTGATGCGGCACGGCCGGCTCACCGACTCCGGCGTCCGCTTCTCCCGTGCCGACGCGCCCGCCCCCGCCGAGCCGGCCGCGCCCGTCGCCTGACCGAGAGGAGCACCGCCATGCCTGACTTCGTCTTCCCCGGCGCCACCGCAGTGGTCACCGGCGCGGCCAGCGGCATCGGTGAGGCCCTCGCGCACGGGCTGGCCCGGCGCGGCGCCGACCTGGTCCTGCTCGACCGGGACGCCACGCGGCTCGACGCCGTGGTCGCCGCGATTCGCGCCGGCCACCCCGACCGGCGGATCGAGACCCACCTCGTGGACCTCGCCGACCCTGACGCCACCGACCGGGTGGCCGCCGAGCTGCGCCGGCGGCATCCCCGGATCCGGCTGCTGATCAACAACGCCGGAGTGGCCCTGGGTGGTCGGTTCGACCAGGTCACCCTGGAGGAGTTCCTCTGGGTGATCGAGATCAACTTCCGGGCCGTGGTCCGGCTGACCCACGCGCTGCTGCCCACGCTCAAGGCGGAGCCGGGCGCCCACCTGGTCAACGTCTCCAGCCTCTTCGGGCTGATCGCGCCGCCCGGGCAGGCCGCCTACTCGGCCAGCAAGTTCGCCGTCCGCGGCTTCACCGAGGCGCTGCGGCACGAACTGGTCGACGACGGGGTGGGGGTCACCTCCGTGCACCCGGGCGGCATCCGCACCCGGATCGCGGCCAGCGCCCGGGTGGGCAGTGGCGTCCCCCGCGAGGAGTACGAGGCCGGCCGGAAGGAGTTCGAGAAGCTGCTCTCCATCGACCCGGCGAAGGCCGCCGAGGTGATCCTGCGCGGCGTCGAGCGCCGCCGGGGCCGGGTGTTGATCGGCTGGTCGGCGAAGCTGCCCGACCTGCTGGCCCGGCTCGCCCCCGCCTCGTACGGGAAGGTGCTGGCGCTGGGGATGAACCGCCGCGCGGTGCGGGTGCCGGCGCCGCGGCCCGCGTCGGAGCCGGTCGCGCCCGAGACGGAGCGCGCGCCGTGACCGTCGCCCTGCCGCCGGCCGACACCCTGACCGTGGCCGGCCGCCCGATGCGCTGCCGCGTCGTCGGTGCCGGCCCGCCCGTGGTGCTGCTGCACGGCATCGGGCGCACCCTGGAGGACTTCACCGCCCAGCACGAGCTGCTGGCCCGCGACCACCGGGTGATCAGCCTCGACCTGCCCGGCCACGGCGGCAGCGCGCCGCTGGACACGCCGCACACCCTGCCCGCCCTCGCCTCGGCCGTCGCCGGGTTCCTGGACGCCGCCGGGGTCACCGGCCCGGCGCACCTGGTCGGCAACTCCCTCGGCGGGGCGGTGGCGATGCGGCTCGCCGCCGACCAGCCGGCCCGGGCCGCGAGCCTGGTGCTCGTCAACAGCGCCGGCTTCGGTCGGGAGGTCACCGTGGCACTGCGGCTGCTCGCCCTGCGCCCGCTGGCCCGGCTGCTGCTGCGCCCGCACCCGGCGCTCGCCCGCCGCACCGAGCGGGCCATCTTCCACGACCCGGTGTACGTGACCGAGGAACGGATCGCGCTGGCCCTGGCCGTGGCCCGCCAGCCGCACGCCGCCCAGGTGATGGTGGAACTCGTCCGCAGCCTCGGCACCTGGCGGGGCGTACGGCCGCAGTGGCGCGCGGAACTGCTCGCCGCGGTGGCCGCGCTGGACCTGCCCATGCTGGTGGTCTGGGGCGACCGGGACCTGATCCTCCCCGCACGGCAGCTGGCCGCCGCCCGGGCCCGGCTGCCGAAGGCGCGGACCCACCTGTTCCCCGACACCGGGCACATGCCGCAGATCGAGCGGGCCGCGGCGTTCCACGCGCTGGTCACCGGGTTCTGGTCACACCCCGGCGGGTAGCGGCAGCGGCGTCAGCCCGCGAACTGCTCCTCGACGAGGGCCAGCAGGGACCGGTGCGTCTCCTGGTCCGCCGCCGCCAGCAGCCCACCCGCGCCGGTGTGCAGCGGCTCGCCCCGCAGGCCGGTGACCACGCAGCCGGCCGCCCGGCACAGGGCGATCCCGCTGGCGAAGTGCACGCTGTCCGCCAGGTGGCCGTCGGTCACGTACGCGGCCCGCCGGCCGGCGGCCACCCAGGCCACCGCCAGCGTGGTGGAGACCACCCGTGGCCGGAACCGCGCCCCGAACCCGGGGTGGGCGAGCAGCCGGGCGGCCTGGAACGCGGGACCGTTCGGAAACGGCGGGTCGAGGTTGACGTCCACCAGCCGCGGCCCGGCCGACGGCGTGAGGGCCTCGTCCACCCCGTCCCGGCGTACCTGGGCGGGGCCGCCGTCGGTCCAGAACACCTCACCGGTGAACGGGTCGGCCGAGGCGGCCACCACGACGTCGGCGTCGATGCGCAGCGCCACGTTCACCGCGACCAGCGGCATCCGCGCCGCGTAGTTCAGGGTGCCGCAGAGCGGGTCGACGAGCCAGGTGCGGTCGGCGTGCTCGGCACCGGTGCGTCCGCTCTCCTCCCCGATCACCGCGTCGGCGGGTCGGGCGGCGCGCAGCACGTCGAGGATCGCCTGCTCCGCCTCGAGGTCGGCGGCGGTGGCGAAGTCACCCCCCGACTTCTCCACCCGTGCCAGCGGTGCCCCGTATCGGGACCGCACCACCGCGGCCCCCGCCTCGGCCGCGGCGATCGCCACGTCCCGATCCATGATCATCATGGGTGGAGAATAGACCGGCTCCGTCCGGGAGGTGCGGGAGCGCCCGAGGCGGGAAGTAGACAGGCATGCCGGAGGTGACCCTCTTCCTCGCCGGGGACGTGATGACCGGCCGGGGCGTGGACCAGATCCTGCCCCACCCGGGGCCGCCCGCGCTGCGCGAGCAGGTCGTCACCGACGCCCGCCGCTACGTCGAGTTGGCCGAGTCCGTCTCCGGCCCGGTGCCGCGCCCGGTGCCGCCCGACTGGCCGTGGGGCGAGGCGCTGGAACTGCTGAACGCGCTGCGCCCGGACGCCCGGATCGTCAACCTGGAGACGTCGGTGACCGGCCGCGGTGAGTACGCCCCCGGCAAGGGCATCCACTACCGGATGCACCCGGCGAACCTGGCCTGCCTCACCGCCGCCCGGCTCGACGTCTGCGCGCTGGCCAACAACCACGTCCTCGACTTCGGCCCCACCGGGCTCGCCGACACCCTCGACGCCCTGCGAGCGGCGGGCATCCGGACAGCCGGCGCCGGCCGGGACGCCGACGAGGCGTGGCGGCCCGCGGTGGTACGCCTCACCGGCGGCCACCGGCTGCTGGTCTGGTCGGTGGGCGCCCCGTCCAGCGGGGTGTACCCACCGTGGGCGGCGGCCGACGGGCGACCCGGGGTGGCGTACCTGCCGGAGATCTCGGTCGCGTCGGCCGAGGCGGTGGCCGGCCGGATCGCCCGCGAGGCCCGGCCGGGCGACCTGGTGCTGGTTTCGGTGCACTGGGGGTCGAACTGGGGCCACGAGGTGCCGGACGAGCACGTCCGCTTCGCGCACGCCCTGGTCGACGCCGGGGTGCACGTGGTCCACGGCCACTCGTCGCACCACCCCCGGCCGGTCGAGCGCTACCGGGGACGGCTCGTCCTGTACGGCTGCGGGGATCTGATCGACGACTACGAGGGGATCGGCGGGCAGGAGTCGTACCGGCCGGAGCTGCGCCTGCTGCACCTGCCCACGCTCGACGCGGAGACCGGCGAGCTGCGCCGGCTGCGGCTGGTGCCGGTGCGGATGCGACGGATGCGGCTGCAGCGGGCCGCCCCGGAGGAGGCCCGCTGGCTGGCGGACCTGCTCGACGGGCTCGGCGCCCCGTATCGGACCCAGTTCGCGCTCGACGACGACATGATCGCCCTGCGTCCGGCCTGAGCGGGTGGGCTGGGTCACCTTCGCGGGGGCGAAGGGACGTGCCGGGCGACCAGGGACGCATCATAGATACATGACGCATCCCACGGTCTCGGCGCGCACCGCCGGGGCCTCGGCCGCGGAGCGGGCGTACCAGCACCTCAAGCGGGCCATCCTGGAGCAGGTCTACCCGGGCGGCCAGCTGATCAGCGAGGGCGAGATCGCCGAGGCGGCTGGAGTCTCCCGCACCCCCGCCCGGGAAGCGCTGCTGCGCCTGGAGGCCGAGGGACTGGTCGCCCTCTACCCGAAGCGCGGCGCGCTGATCCGGCCGGTCTCCGCCCGGGAGATCACCGACGTCATCGAGGCCCGCCGCCTGGTCGAGCTGCACGCCGCCGAGCGGGTCTGGCCCCGCCGGGCCGAGATCAGGGCCGACCTGGCCCGCTGGCTCGACGAGATGCGCCGCGCGCACGCCGCCGGCGACGTCACCGCCCTGATGGCCGCCGACCGGGCCTTCCACGCCACCGTCGTCGAGGCGGCCGGCAACGAGATCCTCGCCGAGCTGTACCAGCGGCTGCGCGACCGGCAGCTCCGGATGGGCGAGGCCAGCTTCCGCCTCTCGCCGGACTGGGCCGAGGTGGTGCTCGCCGAGCACGCCGGCCAACTCGCCGCGCTCGACGGCGACGACCCGCAGGTCTGGCTCGACGCCGTCGGCGCGCACGTCGACAACGCCGCGACCGTGCTGCGGACGCTGCGGTGAGCCCCGCCACCCGTACGGTCGCCCCGCGCCGCCCCGCCGCCCTGGTCTTCGCGGTCGCCGTCACCGCGTACGTGGCCGCCGTCTTCCACCGCAGCTCGCTCGGCGTCACCGGGGTCGACGCGGCGGACCGCTTCCACATCAACGCCGCCGCCCTGGCCACCTTCTCCGTCGCCCAACTCGCCGTGTACGCGGCCATGCAGGTGCCGGTCGGGGTGCTGCTCGACCGGTTCGGCTCCCGCCGGCTGCTGGTCGCCGGCGGCGCGCTCATGGTCGCCGGCCAGCTCTGCTTCGCCCTCGCCACCGACGTCCGGCTCGCCGTCGCCGCCCGCGTGCTGGTCGGCCTCGGCGACGCGATGACCTTCATCAGCGTGCTGCGGATCGTGGCGTTCTGGTTCCCCGGGCGGCGCAACCCGCTGCTGGTGCAGCTCACCGGCACCATCGGGCAGCTCGGCGCGGTGCTCGGCGCCGTACCCCTGGTGGCGCTGCTGCACCACGCCGGCTGGACGCCCGCGTTCCTCACCTCGGCGGCGCTCGGCGTGACCGTGCTGCTGCTGGTCCTCGTCGCGGTCCGGGACACCCCGCACGCCGAACACACCGCCGCCGTCGCCCCCGACCTGGCCACCGTACGCCGGCAGCTCGCCGACGCCTGGGCCCAGCCGGGCACCCGCCTCGGCCTGTGGAGCCACTTCGTCACCCAGTTCTCCGGCTCGGTCTTCGCGCTGCTCTGGGGCTACCCGTTCCTGGTCCAGGGGCAGGGCTTCTCGCCCACCGCGGCGGCGTCCCTGCTCACCCTGATGACCGTGGCGACCCTGGTCTGCGGGCCGGTGATCGCGCACCTGTGCGCCCGGCACCCGTTCCACCGCTCGGTGGTGGTCTTCGCCATCACGGCGGCCACCGCCGCCGTCTGGGCGGTCGTGCTGGCCTGGCCGGGACGCGCGCCGCACTGGCTGCTGGTCGCCCTCGTCGTCGTCCTGGCGGTCAACGGCCCCGGCTCGGT
Source organism: Micromonospora sp. RTBAU3-60 (assembly GCF_054963695.1). NCBI lineage: Bacteria > Bacillati > Actinomycetota > Actinomycetes > Micromonosporales > Micromonosporaceae > Micromonospora > Micromonospora sp. RTBAU3-60. The sequence goes on from NZ_JBUEGB010000045.1 coordinate 45,189, forward strand.
CATCGGCTTCGACTACGCGCGCACCTTCAACCCGGTGCACCGGATCGGCAGCGCCACCGGGATCGTCAACGTCGGCGGGTTCGTCGCCTCGATCCTGCTGATCCTGGCCGTCGGCGTGGTGCTCGACCTGGCCACGCCGGCCGGCCGCGGCACCCCGCCGCTGGACGCGTTCCGCTGGGCGTTCGCCGTGCAGTACCTGCTGTGGGGTCTCGGCGCGGTGCAGGTGCTGCGCTACCGCAACGCCGCCCGCCGCCGGTACGCGGCCGAGCCCACCGCCACCGCGGTGCCCGCGCCGGCCGGCGCCTGATCGGCCGGTCGCCCGGCGTCCGGTGCCGCCGTCCGCAGGGCGACCACGCCGCCGCGGGGGCCGCTCAGAGGCGCTTGCGGCGGTGGGTGAGTGAGTCCAGCACCAGGGTCAGCCCGGCGCCGACCAGCCAGACGTCCTTGGCCAGGCCGATCCCCGCCTGGCTCGGGCGCAGGCTGTTCTGCTCCCGCATGCCGGGCGTCTTCAGGTAGAGCTGCACCAGGCCGGCGCCGAACGCGGTCAGGCCCGCACCGGCCAGCAGCGAGGGCACGAACGGGGCTAGCAGCGCGGCGCCCAGGGCCATCTCCGCCCGGGACAGCAGCTTGGCGAACCGGTCCGGCTCGAACTGCTGCAGCTGGGGGATCGCCCCGACCGCCATGCCGTGCATCCCGGCGGCGGCCTCGCCCTCCAGGCTCCGCTTGCCGAGCCCGGAATTCAGGATGAACGCGCCGATGGCCAGCCGCAGCGGCGCATGCGTCAGCTTCATGATCACTCCCGTCGGTGCCGGACAACCCGGGCCCCCGCGTACCCGGCGACGCGCCGGATAACCCGCCTCACACCGGCCAGCCCGGCGGTGGTGATCGGCGGTAGGTTCGCTCCAGGGACGTGATCGTCGACGGCAGGAGGGGCCAGTGAGCCAGGAAGTCCGGGGAGTCGTGTCGCGGCGCAAGGGCGCGCCGGTGGAGGTCACCACGATCGTGGTGCCCGACCCGGGGCCGGGAGAGGCGGTGGTCCGCGTCCAGTCCTGCGGGGTGTGCCACACCGACCTGCACTACCGCGAGGGCGGCATCACCGACGAGTACCCGTTCCTGCTCGGCCACGAGGCGGCCGGCATCGTCGAGCAGGTGGGGGAGGGGGTCACCGACGTGGCCCCCGGCGACTTCGTGGTGCTCAACTGGCGGGCGGTCTGCGGCCAGTGCCGGGCCTGCCGCCGGGGCCGCCCGTGGTACTGCTTCAACACCCACAACGCCGCGCGGAAGATGACCCTCACCGACGGCACCGAACTCAGCCCCGCCCTCGGCATCGGCGCGTTCGCCGAGAAGACCCTCGTCCACGCCGGGCAGTGCACCAAGGTCGACCCGGCCGCCCGGCCCGCCGCCGTCGGTCTGCTCGGCTGCGGCGTGATGGCCGGCCTCGGCGCGGCGATGAACACCGGCCAGGTGACCCGCGGCGACTCGGTCGCGGTGATCGGCTGCGGCGGCGTCGGTGACGCGGCGGTCGCCGGGGCGGCCCTGGCCGGGGCGACGACGATCATCGCGGTGGACACCGACTCCCGCAAGCTCGACTGGGCCCGCAAATTCGGCGCCACCCACACGGTCAACGCCTCGGACGAGGATCCGGTCGAGGCGATCCGCGCCGCCACCGGCGGCTTCGGCGCCGACGTGGTCATCGACGCGGTGGGCCGCCCGGAGACCTGGAAGCAGGCCTTCTACGCCCGCGACCTGGCCGGCACGGTGGTGCTGGTAGGCGTGCCCACCCCGGACATGAAGATCGAGCTGCCGCTGCTGGACGTGTTCGGCCGCGGCGGCGCGCTCAAGTCCAGCTGGTACGGCGACTGCCTGCCCAGCCGCGACTTCCCGATGCTCACCGAGCTGTACCGGCAGGGCCGCCTCGACCTGGACGCGTTCGTCACCGAGGAGATCGCCCTCGACCAGGTCGAGGAGGCGTTCACCCGGATGCACCACGGTGACGTGCTCCGCTCGGTGGTGGTCTTCCCGTGACCGCCCGCGTCGACCACACCGTCACCTCTGGCACGTTCTCCGTGGACGGGCAGACCTTCGACGTCGACAACAACGTCTGGGTGGTCGGCGACGACGCCGAGTGCGTCGTCGTCGACGCGCCGCACGACGTGGCCGCCGTCCGCAAGGTCGTCGGCGACCGCCGGGTCGTCGCCATCCTGGCCACCCACGCGCACGACGACCACGTACGGGTCGCGCCCGAGCTGGCCCGGGCCACCGGCGCCCCGGTGCTGCTGCACCCCGCCGACCGGGTGCTCTGGGACCTCGTCCACCCGGACACCCCACCCGACGGGGAGCTGACCGACGGCCAGACCATCGCGGTCGGCGGCACCACGCTGCGCGTGCTGCACACCCCCGGGCACAGCCCGGGTGCGTGCAGCCTGCACGCCGCCGACCTCGGCGCCGTCTTCACCGGCGACACCCTCTTCGCCGGCGGGCCCGGCGCCACCGGCCGCTCCTACAGCGACTTCGGCACCATCATCGAGTCGATCCGGACCCGGCTGCTCACCCTGCCGCCGCAGACCGTGGTCCACACCGGACACGGCGACGACACCACCATCGGCGCCGAGGCGCCGCACCTCGACGAGTGGATCGCCCGCGGCCACTGAGCCGGCGGCGCCCGGCCGGGTCGCCGACCCGGCCGGGCGCCGCCGGCATCAGCGCTCGCCGTCCAGCACCGGCTTGAGGTCGAGTACGGGCGTGCCGTCCACCGCCTCCAGGTCGGCCACCCGCACCCGCAGTCCGGTCACCTCCCGTACCCGCACCCGGTGCAGCCCGATCGGGTTCGGCCGGTGCGGCGAGCGGGTGCCGAACACCCCGGTTTCCGGGCGGGACCGATCGCCCCGCGGGTGCACCACGAGCACGTCCCGCTGCGCCCGGTCCAGCCAGGTCAGCACCAGCAGGTCCGCGCCGGGCGCCAGGCCGCGCAGCGCCGGGGCGTACGCCTCGTCGAAGACCAGCCACGCCTCCGGCGCCCCCTCGTCGCCCTGCTTGGGCGCCAGCGCCGGATCGGTCAGCGGGGACTCGACCCGGCCGACGGGCCGCAGCGCGTACCCGGCGCCGGACTCATGAGTGTGCATCAGTACAAGCTCGCACAGGGCGTGCCCGATCACCAGGCCGCGCGGCCGCGGCAGCACCGCGAACTGCGCCGCCGGCGGGTGGCCCGACCTGGGCGCGGCCGTCGTGCCGGCCCGGCGTCACCGGGGCGGAACGTGCTCCGGGTTGGAGCGGGTGGTCACCTCCGCGGGGTGAGCGGCCGGTCGCACTCGACGCAGTGCATGACGGCCCGGCCGCTCCGCCGCAGCCGTCGTGCGCGGCGAGCCGAGGCGGGCCGGCCGGGCCGGCGACGTGCAGGTCCCCCGCGCGCCGCTGCGGTGACCGCCCCACGGCCTGCCGCCGACCGGCTGGGCGATCCGCTGCGGAGCGACGCGGGCTGCGCCGATCGGTTCGTCGGCGCCGTGCGGGACTCGGCACGGGTCGCCGCCGGCGCCGCCGGTGAGGGGCACGGGTGGGGCCCAGCGCCGACGAGGGCGGCGGTGCGGGGGACGTGGGGTCGACGTCAGCCGTGGACGGCGCTGACCGCCCGCCGGCGTGCGCGCTCCCGCCGCAGCGCCGACTGCCGGGCGTCCAGCAACGCGAGCAGTACGGGCGGGTCGACGATCCGCATGGGCTGGAGCGACAGCTCGACCTCCAGGAAGCTGTTCCGGGTGATCAGCAGGGGCCCGATGCTGCCGACCCAGGTGGCCTCCGCCGCCGGCACCGCCTCCTCGTCGGGCCCGACCGAGTGGGCCAGCAGGTGCCAGGTTCCGGCCGGTACCGGGTCGAGCGTGAACGGTCCCGGAGTGTCGAGGATGCGGCACTGCACGGGCCGGCCCTCGGGGATCCGCTGCGGGAACATGCCCACGAAGACCCGGCTGGTGGGCAGCCCGGGGGCGCCGGTGATCCGCCCGCGTACCGTCCCTCTCGGACGGTTGGCGACCGCATGCCCATCGGCGATGGGAACGTGGGTGGTGAATCCCCCCAGCCGCCGGTACCGGGTGGGTGACAGGCCGACGCTCCGGGTGAACCGCGAGCTGAACGTCCCGACGCTGGAGTAGCCGACTTGTAGGCTCACGTCCGCGACACTGAGCGAGGTGGACCTCAGCAGGCGCTTGGCCTGCTGCAGTCGCAGGGCGAAGAGGAACCGCCCGGGCGAGACTCCGGTGGCTCGCTGGAAGATACGGGAAAAATGGAACTTGCTGAACAGGGCTGTCTTTGCCATGTCGTCAATGGTCAATTGATTTGCAAGATTCTCCTGCATGTATTCAATGACTCGTTCGGCAGCCCTCACACACGGATCCTTCAAAGCCTCCCCCTTGCCGAAACGGCGGAACGGTGGCTCGTCGACGCATTGTCCTACCCATTCGGAAATGTTGGCACGGCGAATCCGCCGCCACTGGAGGCGGCCTATCCGCTCCTATCCGATGGGCCCGAGCAATTGGCGTCTGCCACTGTCCTGGCGCCGAGCCGATGCTAGCGGGGGCTCACTGACCGGTGCAACATCCAGCGCGACGAGCAGACTACCGTCGGTGACGGCTGGAGCCGGCCGCTGGGGTGACAGAGTGCGACGACGTGGCGGTCCGGCGGCTGAAGATGATGATTTATGGCTTCTATTCTTCGCTCGGCAACGATTCGGTGAAGTGTCCTTAATGGTTACTGGGATCGCTTCCAATGGCCGGCACGGCGGTGTCGTATATTTGTCAGAAGTCTTCCCCGCCCATCGATCTGGCTCGATGCATATCCCGACACCCGGTAGGTGTGGTGGGTTTGCGACAGCAACCGTCAGGTGTCGCCTGCCTGAAGGGTGGCTGTCGGCCGCGCGTACTGCGCCTAGCCAGGCTCAATGCGCGCCGCGGCCGCGTCGCCTTCCATTTCGGACCCCAGGCCGCCATGGTCGGTTTGCGCGGGTTCCCGGATGGGTGAGGGCCGCCACGGTCGACCGGCGCTGGCGGTCGCGTCGGCCAAGCGCTGGCACCCGCCCCGGGCAGGTGAACGAACCCTCGCCGAATGCCGAGTCGTCGCTCCCGAGCTCTTCTCCGAGGGCGCCGACGGGCTGGCGTGGCAGCATCTCGACAGTTCCAGCGGAGCGGCAGCGGGCGGCGGTCGGGTCGAGGCGCGGCCGGCTCGGCCGGGCGCGGGATGAGACGACGGTGACGGTACGCTGCCGCCACCGGTATCTCGCCCTATGTGCAAACGATGGTGGCGCGGAAAGGTTACGGTCCGTTGCGAACCTGGCACGCTTGAGCAACATTGAAGAAGGTCCCGGCGGGGTGCGGGCCGGTGGGGGCCGCGCCGGACGCCGCCACGGTCGCCGGGCCCCGCCCCACGCCGAGGCCGTGATCGATGGCGTCGCCGCGCAGCTCACATTTCCGTTTGGCGGAGCGCCGCCGGGCCGCGACTAGGATCGGCTGCCATGACCGCACAGGGAGACCACCGGCCGCCGACCGTCCGCCAGTTGCGTCTCGTCGTCGAGGCCGACGACTACGACGCCGCGGTCGCCTTCTTCCGGGACGCCCTGGGCCTGCCCGAACAAGCGGCGTACTCCGGCGGCGACGGCGCCCGGGTGGTGATCCTGGACGCCGGCCGGGCCACCCTGGAGCTGGCCAACCCCGCGCAGAAGCGGATGATCGACGAGGTGGAGGTCGGCCGACAGGTCGCGCCGCGGTTGCGGGTGGCGTTCGAAGTGGATGACAGCCGCGCGGTGACCGACCGCCTGGTCGCCGCCGGCGCCACGGAGGTCGCCCCGCCGACGGTCACCCCGTGGCAGTCGCTCAACGCCCGCCTCGACGGACCGGCCGGCCTGCACCTCACCGTCTTCCAGGAACTGCTGACGCCAGAGGAGCGCGGCACCCGGGACGGGTTCGGCACCGGCGCCTGACAGGTGGAAATACGCCTGCGGAGCGGCCCACCCGCAGGCCATACTCGCGGCCGTGTCCGACCCCGCCGCCCCACCCGTGCTGACCCCGGCACAGATCATCGCCCTGCGGCGCGTCCGTGACGTGGCGCTGCGGGACCGGCCCGCGGCGCTGGCCGCCATCGCCCGACACCTCGCTGGCTCGGGTACGGCGTACCGGACCGACGAGGTCGTGGCGGCGGTGGCCGCGCACGGGCGGTTGACGCTGAACTTCCACCCGGACCGGCTGCTGCGCGACGGCCGCACAGTGGCCGAGGCGCTCGACCGGGAGGGCATCTACCGCAGCCAGTTCGAAACCGGCATCTCCAACGGGGGACTGACCGCATTCCCCGGCGGTGACCGGGACCGCTGGGAGGAGACGCTCTTCGGCGGGGCGTACCAGCGGCCTGGCGTGCTCCCCGCGGAGCGCCCGAAGTACGGCGGCCTGAACCTGCTGGACCACGCCGACGGCGCGTGCCCCCGGTTCGGCTCCTGCCACCTGCGGCTGCGCCCCGCTACCCTGGCCCGAACCACCTTCAGCTTCGGCGACAGCCACACGCAGCCGACGGACTTCGGCACCCTCGAGATCTTCGAGCCGGTGCTCGCGGCATTGCTGACGGCCACCGCCGGCACCGGGACTAGCCTCGGTGTGGCCGGCATGGACACCGACAGCCTGCTGCGGGCGCTGTTGCGCCGCGGCGAGCGGGAGTCGGGAACGGTCGGGCGCGCCCTGGACGACTACATCGAGGCGCAGATCCACGGCGACGTGAGCCTCGCCCACGACGTCGAGGCCCTGGTGGTCGACCCGTCGTTCCGCGGCACCGAGGTGGGCGGGATCCTCGCCGGCATCGCCCGGCGGCATGGCTTCCCGCTGCGCTGGCACGCCGGCTTCGCGCTGCCGGTCGACGGCATCGACGCCGAATTCCGGGGTCCGGCGATCCCGCCGCTGGCCGCGCGGGTGCACGCGGAGTTCGCCCGCCCGGGAGAGCCCGTCGACGCCGCCCTGATCGGCCGGGCCGCCGCCTCGGTGGTGCGGGAGCCGGACCGGTGGGCCGACCGGGGACCGGTCGAGGTCACCCTCCAGCACCTCAAGCAGCTCTGGCACGTCCTCGTCCGGTTCGGTACCCCGCCAGCCGGCTGAGCGCTGGGTGCTCGTCTCGCGCAAGCGGTCGCCAGTTGCCCTTTTCGGGAATTGTCCTCCGGTTTGCTACGCCTTGGGGTTGCCGTCCTTGACGCTGAGTGACCTGGACCGCAGCCGCCCACCACCCCGGCATTTCCGGAATGACCGACACGTCAACCTGGTTGTGTCCCCCATACCGCCGGAACGTAAACCCGTACCGGTCAGTAGTTCCCCCGAGGCTCGCTCACCCCGGAGCGCGTCGTAACGATCGAAAGGGCAACCATCGTGAAGCAACACTTCACTCGATGGCTCCCGGCCATCGCCAAAACCGCCCAAGGCAAGACCGAACTCGTCGCCCGCCGGCTCCCCGCCCTCGCGAAGACCGCGCAGGCCGAACTTGTCGCCCGCCGGCTCCCCGCCCTCGCGAAGACCGCACAGGAGAAGGCCGAGTTCGTCACCCGCTCGCTTCCCGACCTCACCAGGACCCCGCGCCGTAAGGCCGCCCTGAGCATCGCGGGCGTGGCCGCCCTCGGTGGGCTGGCCATCGGTCCCAGCGCCTTCGCCGCGCCGGTCACCACCGGCCCGCACGCCGGCGCTGTCGCCGCCATCGACATGGCGACCGGCAAGAAGACCGCCACGGTCGAGTCCGGTCTCACCACCGGCAGCGACAAGGTCGCCAGCAAGGGCGACCGCCCCAGCCGGGACGAACTCATCCCGCACGGCGTCGAGGGCGCCCAGTCGCGCATCCCGCTCGACGACGCGCAGGTCGACAACGCCAAGGCCATCGTCAAGGCGGCCAAGGAGACCGGCGTGGGGGAGCGGGGCGCCGTGATCGGCGTCGCGACCTCGCTGCAGGAGTCGAAGCTGTACAACCTCGGCCACCTGGGTACGTACAACGACCATGACTCGGAGGGCCTGTTCCAGCAGCGCCCGTCGGTTGGTTGGGGTACGCCCGAGCAGATCACCGACCCGGACTACGCGTCCAAGGCGTTCTTCAACGCGCTGAAGAACGTCGGCGACTGGCAGGACCTGCCGCTGACCACGGCCGCGCAGACCGTGCAGGTGTCCGCCTACCCGTACGCGTACGCGCAGTGGGAGGAGCAGGCGGCGGACATCGTCCAGCAGCTCTGGTGACCTCCTGCACCTTTTGCGAACCGGCCGGTCCCCCCCTTTGGGGGCCGGCCGGTTTCGTCTGCTTCTGGCTCTGGCTGGGTTTGGGGTGTGG
>NZ_JBUEGB010000046.1:0-53242 GCF_054963695.1 Micromonospora sp. RTBAU3-60
CCGATGGCCGGCCCGGTTGCCGCGACAGCCGGCTCGCCAAGCTTGCCGGGGTCGCCACTGACCGGTTCACCCCGCAAGAACACGTCACTCAACGAACCCGTGTCGCCGAGTCCAGGCTTGCCAGGCACCCCACCAAGCGACTCGTCCCGCAAGAACACCTCACTCAACGAACCCGTGTCGCTGGTGTCGAGGTTGCTGAACACGTCATCGCTGGAGACAGACGTGTCACTGCCACTGCCACTGGCGCTGTCGCTGGCGCTGTCACGGTCGCTGGCGCTGTCACGGTCGCTGGCGCTGTCACGGTCGCTGGCGTTGGCGTTGTGGTGGATCGGCATGTCGTCGACGCGGGAGGCAGCACCAGCCGGCACCGTGCTACGGGCGCTGGCCGCGTCCGTCGTGCCGGGCGTTCCAGCCGTGCCTGGCGTGCCTGGCATGCCGGGGGTGCCGGGAGTGGCGCTGCCGGCGGCCTGGGTGAGGACCTGGTGGTAGCCGTCCACCCAGTCCCGCTGGAAGGATCCGGCGAGAGTGTCGTGGTTGGCCGGATCGACGCCGTACTTTTCGGCCAGGGCGGGGAACTGGGTTTCTGCCAGGCTGGTCGCGGCTGCGATGTGCTGCTCAGGGCTTACCGGCACCGTCGGCACGTCGGTGCGCCGGTTTGCCGGGGTGTCCGCGAGGAACGGGATGGTGTGCGGTGCGGTGGTGTCGGGAATGGTCACGGCCGTGAAACGGGCGGGCAGGTCGGTGACCGTCTGTCGGACCACGTTCGCCACGGCGTTGACCTGCGCGGCGTCGGGACTGGCCACCACAGCGGGCAGCACGGCCGGCAGCACGGGGGGCAGTGCGGAGGTACCGAGGATCGCACGGACGCTTCGCTCCACCTGAAGCTCGACCGCCGCGCGCACGGCAGCGGACGGTACCGCCGCCCCGGCGCCTGCCGGCACGCCGGCGCCCCCCGACGTGCCAGCGGCCGACGACGTGCCAGCGGCCGACGGCGTGCCAGCGGCGAGGTACCGGTCGATGTGGTACTGGGCGGCCAGGTGCGCGCCCGCGCCCAGCGCCTCCCGGTCAAACGCCGCCGGCAGCGCGGCGATCACCTGCTCCGACCGCACCTCGTCCGGGATCTGCTCGCCCGCGGACGCCAACGCCTCGGCCATCCGGGCCACCGCCCGCTCCCGGACACCGGTCAGATACTCCTCGGTGAGCGCGGTGTCGGGCAGACCGACCGCAGACAGGAAAGCCCGAACAGCGGGATCACCCTGCCGGGCGTCGACCCACTCGGCGAAAACCCGCTCGACCGGCACGGCAAGCGCGGCCATGCTCTTTTCCGCCTGAGCCACCCCGGCCAGCAGCCCACCGTAGCGGTCCACAAGATCCTGCTGGAACCGTTGCCACTGCTCGACCACCGGCACACCAGCTGCCGCGACCCACTCCGGCGCCGGCGCGGCCGGCATCGACCACGACACCGACCACGACGGCACCGACAGGTCCAGGTTCGGCGTGGGCAGGTTCAGGTTCGGCGTGGGCGGCGTGGGCGGCGTGGGCGGCGTGGGCAGGTTCGATGCCGGCAGCGGCGGGGTGGGCGGCGGGGTGGGCGGCAGGGCCTGCGTGCCGCTACCCACAGCCTTCGGATCGTCGACCCCGGTCTGGTCCCCCGTGGACGGGTCCACACCCGGTGTCGACACCACCGGCAGGACCGGCCTTCCGTCCGACGTGAGACCGATGTGAGGCACCTGCACCTGGGGCTGTTTCACGCCGCGACCGGCCGCGCGACCGGCCGCGGCCCCGGCCGCGGCCCCGAGCGATCCCGCTGCCCCCGAGAGCGCCCCGGAAGTAAGGTCCGCAGGGAGATTACTGAAGTCGTAGTACCCCTCGACCATCAAGCTGGCACCGATACCGAAGAGCCCCTCCCCGAGGGTCTCCGTCACGGGCCGCGTCAGCACATCGGTCAACAGAATCTTGGTGGCATCCGACACGCCCAGCTTGCTGACAGCGCCGGCGACAGCGCCAGCGACCTTGCCCAGCGCCGGCCCGGCCACCGTGCTGAGGAACGCCACCGCCCCCGCGAACGCCGCCTGCTTACCGACCACACCCCAGTTCACCCCGGACTGCAGACCGTCGGTCATCATCGACACCTCGGCCAGCAGCGCGGAACCCGGCATGAACAACATCTGCATAGCCGTGCCGCTCGCCGCCGAGCGGACCAACGCCGAACGCAGGATCGTCTGGATGATCGACCGTGTCTGGGCGAGGCGTGCCGCCGCCCCCACGGGATTCCAGAACCACATCGCGAAAATGCTGGCGAACTCGGCCATCATGAAGGAAAACATGGCGACCGCCGTACGCTTGCCCCTCTCCGTCTCGAGGAAGAACTTCTTCTCCGCCTCGATCACGGCGAGTATCAGGTCGGCCGTCTCGGCCAGCTTCTTCACAAACGGAGCGGTCTGGGCCACGAACCGGTCGAAAACCTCCCCCTCCCCCGCCTCCCCGACCGCCTTGATCGTCTGCTCCAGCAACGGGCCCAGCACCGTACGCACCCGATGCTCCAGCACTTCGGCCGTGCCGATGTCATTCCACAACAGCGGCAGCTTCGCCCGGGACAACTTGAACCCGGTGAAGCCTTCCAAAACCCGCAACGCACTCTCGTCGAGCTCAACGGTCGAAAAGGCGCCGGCCAACGCGCAACGCTCCTTCCCCGCCCCGAATCAGGGCACCCCGCGCGGAACAGTCAGCCGCGCTGACCGCCACCCCCGCTTCCGACCATCTCGTTCCAGTGCGGATCAGCCGCGGTAACCGCCGCCGATCTCCGGGACCGCCTCCGTGTTGGTTGCCTCAGTGTTGACCCCGATTTGACGGGTGATGCCCACCTTCTCGCCCTGGAATCCGGCCGCGTTAGCCAGTTGGCCGAAGACCCCGAGCACCAGATCCCCGAGGAGGTGCAGCACGGCCGCGCGAACCAGCTGGCTCTGCTCGTCGTCCCCCGCCCACCGGCACTCGGCGAGGAGCTTTAGCGGGTCTATCGTCCCAACCAGCTCATCCCTGAAATCCCCCAGCAACTTCACCCGCTGGGCCAGGGCATCCCCGTTGAAGGTGATCACTTCTGCACTCATGACGCCGCCCTCCCCCGCTGCCGGTCATCCTTGCCGGAAGCCAGGCCGATGATGCCCTCGAAAAGTTCCTCCATGCTCGTGGCCGACCGCGCGACGTCGCCGAGCCCGGCATGGTCAGCCAGCAACTTGGCGGTACCGGCCATCGTCTTCCGCTCGGCGCCCTCGCGAGCGGTGCGCACCGTGGCCACGATCAGGTCGGCCAGCTCGGCCGGCGCGAGTCGCTGGTAGGCGTCCCCGTTGAAAGTGATCCGGGTCAGCTCGCCCTGCCCACCCACGGTCACCGACAGCAGCTTCTTCCTGTCCTCCACAGTGGTCTTCGACCGAGCCACGCGCCGGCGCACCCGGTCGGCCGCGGCCTCAGCCTCATCCAGGGCCGCCCGCATCTCGGCCAACAGTTCCTCGTCGCCCAAACTGCTCATCCCACTACCTCCTCTGCCATCTCACGGCTGGTCCGTAGCAGCCGGTTCACTCCGGCGCAACAATGTTCAACGGCCCCGGTACCGGCGGCGCTCGTCCGGGGTGCCGGGACGCTCGTCAGGCGTGTCGAACTCGTCGTCCTCGACCCGGGTGTCACGACCGCGCCGGCCAATCACCGCCGGCGCACAGTCGGGGTCGGTACCCCAGACCTTCTCGTCCTCCTTCAGCCAGGTGCTGCGCTGGCGATCGCGGTCCTTCCCCTGATGGGGGGCGCCGCCCATGCCCGGCATCATGGGGGGCATGAACGGCATACCGCCCGAGCCAGGCTGCGGCATAGCAGCGCCAGCAACCGTGCCTGTGGGCACGCCGCCACCCGAGCCGGCCCCACCCGGGCCGCCGACGGGCAGCCCCAACCTGTCCGGGCTCAGCGCCCCGGCCGAGCCGGACACGCCGGGCACCGACGACAGGCCGCCGGTACCGACCTGCACCCCAGGCATGTGCGGGAATACGGCCGCGCCGGGTTTGGTGACGTTGCCGAGCACCGGGGGAGTGATGCTCCCGCTCGCGCCCGGCGTGGGCAACACAGCCTTGCCGTCGACCGTGGTCGGGAACAAATTTCTGTCCACCGGCGCCGTCGGCCCGGTGTCAGGCCACTGCAGCCTGCCCGGCTCCCTCAGCCCCGGTACGGATCCGCCCCCGCCAGACTGCCCCGACGGGTTGGGCAGCCCGAGGTCCGCCCGCTGGGCGTCGCTGATCGGGATCCGGTCCAGCAGCCCGCCCTTCTGCAGCGCGGCAAGCTGATCCGGATTGAGCTGACCGAGCGTCTTCGTACCGTTCGGCGCCGCCATGCCGTTCTTTCGCAGGTAGGCGGCCTGCTCAGGACTGAGCGGCACATTGTTCAACAGCCCGGCCGAATCCAGCTGCCGCAACTGGGCCGGTGTCAGATCACCCAACGCCTGCGGCTCGGGCAGCCCGAGGTTTGCCCGCTGGGCGTCGGTGATCGGGGTCCGGTCCAGCAGCCCGCCCTTTTGCAGCGCGGCAAGCTGATCCGGATTGAGCTGACCGAGCCTCGTCGCGCCGTTCGGCGCCGCCATGCCGTTCTTTCGCAGGTAGGCGGCCTGCTCAGGAGTGAGCGGCACATTGTTCAACAGCCCGGCCGAATCCAGCTGCCGCAACTGGGCCGGCGTCAGATCACCCAACGCCTGCGGCTCGGGCAGCCCGAGTTTCGCCTGCGAACCGCTGGTCGGAAAGCGGCTGCCCGGGCCGCCGGTGAACGGATTGTCCACTCCGCCGCCAGCAGACGGCTTGACCGACTTGGAGATCAGATTTTGTGGAGAAAGAACGCCCGCGGCAGGTGGACCATCCGCGCCACCATTGGTGAACGGGTTATCCACACCGCCACCACCGGTAAAGACACCACCCGGGCCACCATTGGTGAACGGATTATCCACACCGCCACCACCGGTAAAGACACCACCCGGGCCACCATTGGTGAACGGATTACCCACACCGCCACCACCAACAAAGGCACCACCCGGGCCACCATTGGTGAACGGATTACCCACACCGCCACCACCAACAAAGGCACCATCCGGGCCACCATTGGTGAACGGATTATCCATGGCACCATTGGCGAACGGGTTACCCATGCCGCCGCCCATGTTCGCGAACGGGTTGCCCATGTTCGCGAACGGGTTACCCATGTTCGCGAACGGGTTACCCATATTCGCGAACGGGTTACCCATATTCGCGAACGGGTCACCCCAGTTGGCGAAGGGGTTACCCCAGTTGGCGAAGGGGTCTGGCATGTTCCCGAACGGATTGTTGGGGAATCCGTTTGGCATCGCCCCGACGTCGTTGGGCATCGGCAGGGGTGCTACCGGCTTCGGGTCGGTGATGCTTATCGGGTTTCGCGCATCGACGAACACCGACATGAGGATCTTCGCCGCGACCAACGCCGGCATGAAGGCTTCGAGGGCGTGGTTGGCCCACATCTGGCGCAGATGCTGGTCCAGCTTGTTCCACTCGGGGACGCTGAAGGCCTCGAACGGGTGGTAATTCACCCACGCCGGCGGCGTCCACAGGACGGGCTTATCTGGTTGTTCTCCTCCACGTGTTGGGTTTTGTTGCAGCTTGGTGTTGGCGTACTGCTGGCCCAGGTCCCAGGCGTTCGACTGGCCATCGTGCAGGTCGCCATACTCGAGAGTGCTCTCGTTGAACATTCTGGCGATGAGCCGGTACGGGTGCTGCCAGGTGCCGCTCGGGTAGATCTTGTACCACCTGTCGAAGGTGTCCTCCACCGCGTGGATGAAGTCCCACATTGCCTGCTCGACCTGGGACAGCGTCGTGTCCCAGATTTTGAACTGGGGATCGACGTCGACGAGGAACTTGTTCGCGCCCTGCACCCGACGGATCCAGGCCGATTCGGCGGAGCCTTTGAATTCGGGGTTCTTGACGTTCACCGACTTGATCTGGTCGGTCAGCGAACCCGAGATCCCCATCGCGTGGGTCGTCAGGTTGCCCAGGATCTCGCGAACGGACCCGATCGAGTCCGGGTCGAACGCCTTACCCGGTCCGGCCACCTTGGGCAGGTCGGCGATCAGGCGTTCCCACGCATTGCCGAGCCTGACGACCGGGTTGCCAGCGGCGTTGGTCACGTCCCCCGGGTTGGTGGTGTTGTGCGTCTGCCCCTGAGGAGTTTCGTTGTTGGTCACGCCCACCCACACCGTCAGCCGGGTGACGTGCTTCATCGCCCCGTCCTGCCTCCACTTGTAGAAGGTGACGGCGTCCTTGTCGTAAGCGGGCATGTAACCGCCGACACGGGTGTGGTGGCTGATCTGGTTGACCAGCCAGTAGCCGGGGCCCTTGATGGTCCGCGGTCGGTACTCGTTGTTGATGGAACCCGCGTCCCCGCCGTCTCCGCCGCCGAGTACCAGCCCCAGAATGCTCGCCAGGGCGTCCTCGAACGTCGCGGTGTTCGTCATCACTAACTCCCAGAAGTGGGCATGAAGTAATCGAACTGCTCGGCGCTCAACGTGCTCGCCTGTTCGACGGCATCGGAGTCGGCCAGCAGGAATTTGATGCCGTACTCCAGGATGTTGATTTCGCCCCGCGCGCCCTTGAAGCGCGCGGCCAGGCCCGCCCGAACGCCATCGATCCTCCCCGTCAGGCCCTCCGCCTCGGTGAAGCCCTTCCCGCCGAGGCGCAGCTTGAACGGCTTCGTGAAGTCGACCGTCGAATCCGGCAGGGAGCCGTACGGGTAGTCCTTGCCGTACATCAGGTCGATCTCATCGACCTGCTTGGTGTAGATGCCCTGCAACTTCCGCAGGTAGTTCTCGTTGATGACGATGTTCTTCATCGTGCATTCCTCTCGACGGAGTCGGCGCAGCGGGGACTCGGCTGCATTGATTCGGGGAATCCAAGGTCTGGGCAAGCCCATGGACAGCGGTGGGTCAGATGCACTGGTCCACCCGGTGGTGCTGCGGACCAGTGCATCTGACCCGGTATCGGCTCGGCAGGATTGCCGTCGCGTCAGTTTCGCTGGACAGGCATCAGATGCACTGGTTCAGGACACGGCGCCCAGCGGTCTCCTAAGTGAAGATGGCCGCGCCCTTGTTGTCGCCGAGGACGTAGTTCTGGACGATCTCCACAAGGCGAGTCTGGCCCAGTGCCAGGGCCTGCCGCATTTCCTGCTGGCCCTGGTTCCACAGCTGCTGAGCCAGCGCGTAGGCCTCCGGTGCCTGGCCGTTGTTGGCGTCGATGAACCGCTGCACATGCTGCTGGAGGTTCTCCAGCGATCGGTCGAGGTCGCTGGTTTCCCTGCGCATTTCCTCGGCGACGTTGTGTACCAGGGCGGGATTGATGGCATAGTTGGCCATCCTCGGCCTCCTTAACGTTCGTCGGTCCGGGTTTTGTCGGCCCGGGTTTCGTGGGCGGGACGTTCGGCGGTCAGGCTGCGGCCCAGCCGCCGGACCGCATGGCGTTGTCGTCTTCGGTCGTGGTGGTCAGTTGCGAGTACTGCTCCATGTTCTGGTTGAGCATGTTCAGGCCCTGCTGGACCTTCGCGAAGCCGGCCAGCCACTGGTTGACGGCCTCAAGGAACCTCCCCGCGGCCGCGTCGCTCTGCCACGCGGCGGCCAGGTTGCCCTGTGCGGCCGTGACGTTCCGATAGCTGTCGCTGGCCTCGGTCTGGGCCTGGGCGAACGCCATGACCATGCCGGTGATGGTCGCCTGATCGGCGACGATCCCGTTGAGGTTTGCCATGGCTCTCCTTCCTTGTCATCCGGCGCGCGTCGCCGGAGGCGGTGTGATGTGATCTCGCCAGCCGCGCCCGTCCGGTGGGTCAGCCGCGGGCGGCGGATGGGTTTGGGCACCTCGGCGGCCTCACCCCCCTTCCGGCCGGACCAGTGCCGGCCCGGCGGGCAGCATGGCGACCAGCGCGGTGGGCATGACCACCGCCTGGTCGAGGGAGTACCCCAGGGTGGTGACATCGCCGCCCATGATCGGGTAGGCGATGCCCCGCTCGTTGACCAGCAGGCCCTGCTGCCGCCACCGATCGGTGTCCGCGCTCGCCCGGGGCATCAGCAGTGCTCCCCCGCCCGGCGTCACCCGCACCGTCACGGCAGTCTTTCGGCCGCTGCCGCCGGTCGGCGTACCGGTCGCGGTGGCCAGGACGACCGTGGGTTTCTCGCCGGCCTTCCCCGCGAACTCCACGCAGGCCATGGCACCCTCGGGTGGGGATGGCGGTTCGGGCGGGGTGGCCGGAAGCGTGGTCAGCGGGCGCACCGGGCTGCGCTGGCCGGCGGCGACCAGATCGGCCGCGGTGATGGCGGTCTCCCTGGCCGAGCCCGGCGTGGCCCGCCGCAGCAGGTACTCGGTCTCGGTCAGCGGGGCCAGCCCGTCGGTGGTCATCAGGTAGTGGCCGACCGTGCCGTTGCCCATGTTCACGGCGAACAGCTGGCCGATTGACGTCGGCCGGCCGGCCACCCTCGGCCCGGCGCCGCCGGCCCCGGTCACCTTCGGCGGGCCGACCGTACCGCCCAGCGGGATCAACTCCAGCCAGGTGGTCGCCACCGGCACGGGAACAAGCAGCCCCAGCCCCAGCACGTCGGCCATCCAGGACTGGGGAAGCAGCAGCCGCCGCCCTCCCCACAGCAGGTAGGTCTTCCCGCCCGCGGTGACCGGCAGCGCCTGCCCGCCGCCGAGCGGCTCGCGGGCCGCCGGCACGTCGACGTCCAGGACGATCCGGCCGGTACCCCGGCTGCAGGCACGCCACACGCCCTGGTTGACCCGGTTGGCCGCGGGCAGGACCTGCGGCCCGGCCGGGGTACCCACCGCCGCGCCCCGCGGCAGCTCGGCGAGCTTGGACGAGGAAACGGTGACCGGGGTGAGCCGACCACCGGCCAGCAGGGTGGCCGTTGCCACGTCGTTGACCGGGCGCAGTTGGCCATTGATCAGCACGTACCGCGCCCCGGTCGAGGAGTCCACCACCAGCATCCGCGGCTGCTGCCAACTGGTCGAGCCCGATCCCGGCAGCAACGCCCAGATCGCGACCACGACCAGCAGCAGGATCCCGAACACGAGGCCCGCGAAGGTACCGGTGCGGTCCCGGCGGGTCGGTGACTCCGCAACCTCCGGCTCGGCCCGCACCAGCGCACCGGTCACCCGGGCCATCATGTACCGCTGGGCGTCCACCTGGTCCCGACGCGACGACATGTCAACCCACCCGCGCCCGGATCACGTCGATCAGGCCGGTGATGACCACGACGGTCGGCGCCAGGGCGGCCACCGCCGCGGTATGCGCCAAGTCGCCCATCCGGCCCCAGATCGGGTTGAACCGCCGGCCGACCGGGATCCGCGCGGCCAGCCCGCACACCACCACCATGATCAGGCAGCAGCCGATGGCCAGTTGGGCGGCGAGCTGACCCCGATCCGTGATCGCGGTCAGGCACCAGATCGAGATGGCGGCCAGCGCCGGGCCGGCCAGCGCCAACCGGTGCCAGGTGCTCGTCATCGGGCGGGTGACCAGGATCTGGGCGGCGGCGGCCAGCCAGGCGGCCAGCGGCGCGGCCCAGCCGGGCGCCGCCGCCAGCCACACCATCGCGGCCCCGGAGACCAGCCCGAATGCCGCGTACAGGGCGGTCATGAACTGGTCCGCGGCGGCGGCCTGGGTGAGCACCCCGGCGGCCGGTTCCGGGTCGATGTTCTCCTGCAGGTCCGCCGGTTCGGCGGGCGTCTCCGGCAGGGCGAACCCGGCGAGCTTGAAGGCGGCCGCCGGTACCGCCGGGCGCAGCGCCGTGGTGACAACGACCACGATCGCGGCGATCGTGGTCCAGTCCAGCGTGGCCCTGGTGCGCAGCAAGAGCGCGGCGACGACCAGCAGCCACGCCACCAGCAGGCCGACGGTGACCGGCCGCCAGCCGGTGCGCGGGAAGACGAACGCGGCCACCAGCAACGCGGCGACGGTGCCAGCGCTGGCAACCACGAAGATCAGCCGGGGTAGGAAGGCGCCGGCCGCGCCAGCCAGCGGGGAGTGCGGCGCCACCGCCTCCAGCACGGCGAGCACCGTCCCGGCCACGCAGGCGGCGCCCAGGATGCCGGCCGTCGCCCGGTCGGCCAGCTTGCGTACCACCGCGAAGCCCGCGACGAAGCACATCGCCGCTATCGCCGCGAGCAGCACCGGGCCCCGAGGCGCGCCCGGCCACATCCGCGCGGCGGCCAGCCAGGCGGCCAGCCAAGCGCCGAGCAGCAGCAGGGCGGTGACCCGCGTCGTCTGCGGCCGCCACAGCCCGGACCGCTTGCGGATGCCGGCCGAGACGCCATCGACAAGGTCGTCGTAGGCCAGCGGCGGAATCTGGTCGGTACGCGGGCGTACGTGGACGACCTCGCCGTCGAGCAGGTCGAGATCCCCGACAGAGCTCGACTCGTCGAGGGCCGGCCCACCCAGCCGCTGGACGATCCAGCCGCTGTGCTCCAGCCCACGATCGGCGAGATCCGGTCCCAACGCGCTCAGCAGGGCCGGCATCATGTCGGCCAACGGAATGTGGGTGGGCAGGCTCACGTCGACCTGGCTGGTCGGTCCGACGACCAGCAGCCGGCAGAGTTCCCCGCGCTCGGCGCTCATATCCCGAACACGCCTGCACTGTCACTGGAGTTCACGGATTTTTTTGGGCCCTCCCGCGGGTGGCCGCCCGCGCTCGGCCGGGCGGCCCGCAGCAGCCGGGCCGGGACCGTGCGCTCGCCGAGGAACCAGTACTCCCGGCCCGCTCTGGCCTCCGGTCCAACCGGAACCCGCCACCGGATCCCATCGATGAGCTGCTGTTTACTCCACTTCGGCCGACGGCCTGGCCTCGTGACCCTCGTCAGCAGGGGCCCCGCTCGGCCGCTGATCCATCTACCGGAGACCTCACTGCGTATCGACCACCGACCCGCCCACGACCCTGATCAGGGCCAACCGTCAGCCCCCGCTATGAAACACCTAGTGCGGTGTCCACTAACGTTCACCGGGTTTCCGATGCACTGTTGTGGATCCTCGCCGTGTGGGCGAGCGACTCCCCACCGGGTGGTGGTGGGGCGGGCCTCCGCGGGCCAACTGATCCTCTCGCCGCCACGGGTGGGCGGCGGGGGTCACGCCGGGACTGGCCGGCACCGGGCAGGTGCCGTCCGGCTCGACGGTGCGTGACCACCTCCGGCAGCACAACGGCTGTCGGGGTGGTGGGTCCGCCGCCCGGGGTGCGGGTGGCGATGATGGCGGCCGCGATCAGGTCGCGGTGCCCAGAAAATGCGCAGTGCGGGCAGGTCAGGGTCCGGCCGCGGGGTTTCGGTACCCGCCGTAGGCAGGCGGGGCAGGTGGAGGAGGTGCCGCGCTCGTCGACGGGGTCGACGGTGATGCCGGCCAGGGTCGCTTTGTCGGTGAGGACCTGCAACAGCCGGCCGATCTGCCATTGCCGTAGCCGCAGGTTGTGCCGCCGTCCCGCATCGATGTCCAACACACCGCGCGGGTCACCCACCCTGAGCACACCGACCCGCTGCTGCACCGCCCACGACACCACCGTGCGGGCGGCTTCGTGTTGGGCCTGCCGGACCCGGCGCCGATGCCGGCCCTCCACCAGCCGCGCCCGGCGGCGGTATTTCCGCCACCGCCGAGACCCTCGCTGGCCCGGCTTCGGTGCCCTGCAGGCCACAGCGCGGCGGCGGGTTTTGGTGTCGGCGAGGTGCATGCGGTGCTCGGCGCGGATCGCCCGCCCCGACACCAACAAGCCTTCCCCGTCACGGCTGGCCACCGCGTAGGGGTGGATGATCCCCAGGTCGACTCCGGCCACCCGGCCTGGGTCCGGTCCCTCGCCCGGCGGATAGGTCGCCACCGGCACCTCGGCGGTCACGTCGAGGAACAGCCGGCCACCCTCGCACAGCAGGGTGACCGAGCGGACCTGCTCGGCCGGATACGGCACCTCCCGCGCCAACCTGACCCACAACGGCGGCCTGCCCTTGGCCACCGGGATACGCACCCGCAGCCCGTCGAGGGTGAAGGTGCCGTGATGCCAGCGCACTGGCATCAACGCCCGCCGACGACGCGGGAACCGCGCCGACAGGTCACCGTCCTTGCGGGCTTTCGCCGCCGCGAACCACGCATCGGAGAACCGCCGCAGCACCGACCGGGCACCCGTGGTGTCCAGTTCGGCGAAGGTGCCAGGACCCGACGCGGACAGCTCCCGGCACAACGCCTGATAACCGGTCAACGGCACATCCCGGCGGCGGCGCCGCCACCCGTTGACCTCCAACACACACGCCCACACATCACCAGCAGAACGCAGCAGCCCGAAACACCGCCGCCGCTGCCCAGGAGTCACCCGCAGAGCCACGCGAGCGGTCCGATACACCACCCGCGGCGCGGCAGGATCCCGACGACGAGGCACAACCACACCCAACCCGACGGGTCCGACAATTTCCCGGGGTGGCCAACCCGGCAAACGTTACGGCCAGGTCGGTGCGCACTGGCCCGACGACGGCACCGTCCAGTTGCGGCAACTGGACGGTGCCGGCGCCAGGTCACGCACCGTCTGGAGATGGGACCCGCTTTTCGTAGGTCACAATGGAACTGACCGGAGTGCGGGGGACCCAGCCGTTGGCGGGACCGTCCGGGACACCGCCGGTCGCTACGGCCCAACTGCCGGCCTGCATGGCGTTGTCGTCTTCGGTCGTGGCGGTCAGTTGCGCGTACTGCTCCATGTTCTGGTTGAGCAGGTCCAGGCCCATCTGGACCGTGTTGAAGCCGGTCAACCACTGCCTGATGGCCTCAATGAACTTCGGCTCGGCCATGTCGCTCGACCACGAGGCGGTTAGCGCCTTGGTTGCGGCTACGACGTTCCGATAGCTGTCCTTGGCCTCGGTCTGGGCCTGCGCGAACGCCATGACCATGCCGGTGATGGTCGCCTGATCGGCGACGATCCCGTTGCTGGGGGTTGTCATGACTCTCCTTGTCTGTCATCCGGCGCGCGTCGCCGGAAGGCGGATGATGTGGCCGCGTGTACCGCGTCCGGCCGGTGGGTCGGGCCACGGCGGCGGATCGGTTGGGCAACCGGCGGCCTTACCCCCCTTCCGGCCGGGACCGTGCGCTCGCCGAGGAACCAGTACTCCCGGCGGGTGGTCAGGCAACGCCTGCGGTTAGTGAGCCAATTGGCGGTCACTCACCTTTGATCCGTCCGAGTGGGGCCATCGGCATTTGGACCCTCTGGGCCCTGCCGTACAGCAGGCCGTCCCCTGCAGCCCAACTGCCGGCCTGCACGGCGTTGTCGTCTTCGGTCGTGGTGGTCAGTCGCGCGTATTGCTCCATGTTCAGGTTGAGCATGTTCAGGCCGTGCTGGACCTTCTGGAAGCCGGCCAGCCACTGCTGGACGGCCTCAAGGAACCGATGCACGGCCACGTCGCTCTGCCACGAGTTTTGCAGCGTTATGCCTGCGGCTTGGACATTCGCGCTGCTGTTCTTGGCCTCGGTCTGGGCCTGGGCGAACGCCATGACCATGCCGGTGATGGTCGCCTCATCGGCGACGATCGGGAGTGTGATGCCTCGCGCGTCGTACCCGTACTGTTTCTCTGCCATGACTCTCCTTGTTCGTCATCCGGCGTGCCGTCGCCGGAAGGTGGGTGATGTGGCCGCGTGTACCGCGTCCGGCCGGTGGGTCGGGCTGCGGCGGCGGATCGGTTGGGCAACCGGCGGCCTTACCGCCCTTCCGGCGAGGAACCAGTGCCGGCCCGGCACTGGTTCCTCGGCGAGCGCACGGTCCCGGCCCGGCTGGCTCACAGCATGGCCTGGGCGATGGCGAGCCGCTGTCCGCAATCAGGTCACGCGATGCCTGCGGCTAGTGACTCATTTGACGCTCCTCGTAAACAGTTTTTTCCACCCAGCGCGGTTGCGCGGGGACGATCGGCATCGGCTGCCTGGGCGTGGGCGTGACCGGGGCGGGGCCATCTGGTGTGGCCCAGGCGCCGGCCTGCATGGCGTTGTCGTCTTCGGTCGTGGTGGTCAGTTGCGCGTATTGCTCCATGTTCAGGTTGAGCATGTTCAGGCCGGGCTGGACCTTCTGGAAGCCGGCCAGCCACTGGTTGACGGCCTCAAGGAACCGCAGCGAGGCCGCGTCGCTCACCCACTGGGCGGACAGAGTGCCCTGTGCGGCTGTGACGTTCCGATAGCTGTCGCTGGCCTCGGTCTGGGCCTGGGCGAACGCCATGACCATGCCGGTGATGGTCGCCTCATCGGCGGCGATCGGGAGTGTGATGCCTTGCGTGACGTACCCGTACTGTTTTTCTGCCATGACTTTCCTTGTTCGTCATTCGGGGCGCTGCCGGCGGAAGTCGGGTGATGTGGCCGCGTGTACCGCGTCCGGCCGATGGGTCGGGCCGCGGCGGCGGATCGGTTGGGCACCCGGTGGGCGGTCAGCCGTGACGCCGCCCGGTCGGGTCCGGTCTTGGGTTGTGCCACGCGGATGCGGCCAGCGGCTACGCCCGTCAGGTCACGCAATGCCTGCGGTTAGTGAGCCGGGTGACGGTCGAGTGGAGTCGGCGGCCATTGGACACGATTGCCGCTGACGAACTGGTGGTTGGGCGCTGTGGCCCAGCTGCCGGCCTGCATGGCGTTGTCGTCTTCGGTCGTGGTGGTCAGTTGCGCGTACTGCTCCATGCTCTGGCAGAGCTTGTTCAGGCCCTCCTGGACCTTCTGGAAGCCGGCCAGCCACTGGTTGACGGCCTCAAGGAACCTCTGCGCGGCCGAGTCGCTCTGCCACTGGGCCCGCAGAGTGCCCTGTGCCTCAACGACGTTCCGAAAGCTGTCGGCGGCCTCGGTCTGGGCCTGGGTGAACGCCATGACCATGCCGGTGATGGTCGCCTCGTCGGCCATCAGGCCGAACTCGCCGCCCACGACCCCTCTGTTGGGGGTTGCCATAATGACTCTCCTTGTCTGTCATCCGGCGGCTGTCGCCGAGAGGTCCGTGATGTGGTCGCGCCCGCCGCGTCCGTCCGGTGGTTCCGGCACCCGCTTTGGCGGCAGCAGCCGGGCCGGGACCGTGCATTCGCCGAGGAACCAGTACTCCCGGCCTGCGGTGACCTCCGGTCCGGCTCCGCCAGCGTCGCCGGAGCGGGTGCCGGAACCGAACCAGGTGGCCGGTGTCGCGGCACGATCCAGCAGCGCCTCCGCCTCGGGCGGCAGCACCACCACGTCGAGGGTCCGGTCCTGGTTGCGTCGCCGATCGGTGACCGACGTGACCGGGCCGAGGTCGACGGACAGGTACCCGAACGCGAGCAGCAGCGCGGTCCACGCGGTGTCCGGCTCGGGCAGCCCGCGGACCAGCGGAGCGACCGCGGTGAGGCACAGGTCCCCGGAGCGTGACAGGTGCTGCCAGCGCAGCAGGTCCACGCAGGCGACCAGCGTCGGCAGCGGGTCCGGGTCGGGGCAGGCGACCGGCGGCTGGCCGTCGACCGGCGGCAGCCAGCTCAGCTCGCTGTGCCCGCGTACCGCCGGTGCCGGCTTGACCAGCTCGGCCGCGCCGATGCCCAGCTGGGCCAGCAGCCAGTGGTGCACCCGCCCGGTACGCATCGCCGTGACCGCCCAGGTCCAGGAGGCCGGCTCCCCCCGCCACCCCGACGCCCCCGCGACCGGCGGGCCGGCCTCGGCCTGCGGGTCCGACGTGCGCGGCGGGTCCGACGTGAGCGGCGGGTCCGACGTGAGCGGCGGGTCCGACCCGGCCGGCTGGGGGGCGCCGGCGGCGTACAGGTCGCGCGGGTCGCGCAGGTAGTTGTGCCGCGCGCCCTCCAGCCACAATGCCAGCGCGGGATGCCCCGCCGGGGCGAGGATCACGTCGTTGAGGACGATCTCGTCGGTGAGCGCGTGCACCGTGAACCCGTGCGCCGACGCGGCGACCCGGTCGAACAGTTCCGGCAACCGGGCCGGCCCGTCGGCCTCCGGCGGCCCGTGCCACCGGCCACGGAACAGCCGGTACCCACCGTCCGCCGGGCCCTCGGCCCGCTCATCCGGCGGGCTGCCGGCCCGCTCATCCGGCGGGCTGCCGGCCCGCTCATCCGGCGGGCTGCCGGCCCGCTCGTCCGGCTGGAGCGCGCCGTCCGGGAGGAAGTGCAGGTCACCGTCGGCGTAGAGGCCGCCGAACCGGTGTACCACCTCGACCCGCAGGTGGTCGCTGGCCGCGGCGAAACCCTGCGGCAGCCCCCGGCTCAGCTCCAAAGCGTACGGGGTGTGCAGGGTCATCGGCGCGTTCGCGTGGAACAGTTCGGCCACGCTCACCAGGTGGATGCCGTGGGTGCTGGCCCAGGCCAGCAGGGCGCGTACCGGGGCCAGCGGATCGGGCCGGCCGGCCCGCGCGGGCGGGGTGGCGCGGGCCGCGTCGAAGCGGGCCCGCGGGATGTCCGTCCACAGCACGAAGTCGACCTGGCCGGCGTAGCTGTCGGCCGCTGCGCCGTAGTTGGCCCAGAAGCCGTTCGACTCGGGCAGCGGCCGGCCGAGCCAGATGCCGTGCACGATGTGCGGGATGGCGGTGGTGTCGGGCAGCGGCGGCGTGTGCTCCGGTTGGCCCCAGAGCCGGGCGGCGCCGTCGCGCCGGAACGTGCTGACCCGGCCCGCGTCGGCGGCCAGGGCCGCGGGCGCCAGTTCGGCGGCTCTCGGGGCCGGACGCGTCATGCTCACCCGCCGCAACAGCGGCGCGACCAGGTGCGGGGCGAGACGGCGGACATCGGTGCCGGCGAGGAACTCCGGTGCCGGCGGCAGCTGGCGGCAGCCGAAGATGTCGCCGCCGATCCAGTGGCGCGCCAGGTTCTCCTCGGCCGTCCAGGTGTACAGGCTGGGGTAGGTCATCCGGCGCAGCCAGGCCAGCAGCGCCATGTCGCACGGCCAGGTGGTCGGCGCCGCGGACGGCCCGGGCAGGCAGGCTGCGGCCCGCAGCCGCCGCGCCAGTTCCACCGCCGGCTCGGGCACTGCGGCCCGCTCGGCCCGCTCGGCCCGTTCGGCCGGCTCGGCCCGCTCAGCCGGCTCGGCCCGCTCAGCCGGCTCGGCGGTGCGGGCCGGTGGGGTGGGCGTACGACGGGGGCGGGTGGCGGTGCGGGTCATCGGCTGGCCTCGGTGGTTACCGCGGGCTCGGGTGCCAGAGCCGTCTGGATCAGCCGGCTGCCGCGCCGGGTGCACAGCAGCGCCCGGCCCGGGGGCAGCGGCCGCGGCTTGGTGCCACCCAGCAGCGGACCCTCCGTCCGCGGGCAGGACAGCGCCACGTCCGGAGTATTCAGTTCCTGGATGCGCCGCAGCAGCGGGTCCATCGACAGCCGCATCGCCCCGGCCGCAGCCCGCGCGACGACCACGTGCAGGCCGATGTCGCCGCCCTGGGGCAGCAACGGGATCAGGCCGGCCAGCGGATTGTCATGCCCGGCGAGCAATTCGTAGTCGTCGACCAGGACGTACAGCTCGGGGCCGGCCCACCAGTCGCGGGCACGCAGTTGCTCCGGGGTGATGTCGGAGTCGGGCACCCGCGGCTTGACGCCGGCCACCGCCTCAGCCGCGGTGTCCCGGGTGCTGTCCGGCGAGACCGAGTAGCCCAGCCGGTAAGCGGCCGGTACGTCGTCGAAGAGCTGCCGCCGGTAGTCGACGGCCATGATGCGCGCCTGGGCCGGGGTGTGGCTGGCGACGATCGCCCGGGCGATGACGCGCAGCAGGTTCGTCTTGCCACTCTCGCTGTCCCCCAGCACGGTCAGGTGCGGCATCGCCCGGAAGTCGTGCCACACCGGCGCGAGCTGGTCCTCGTCCACGCCGAGCGCGATGCGGGCGTCCTGCGGCGCCGGCAGCTCGGCCATCGGCAGCAAGGCCGGCAGGGTGCGTACCGCAGCGGCCCGTTCGCCGGTCCAGCTGTCCGCCACCGCGGACACCAGGTGTTCGGTGGCCGCGGCGATTCCCTCGGCCGACTGGACGCCGTCGATGCGCGGCAGCGCGCCGAGGAAGTGCAGCTTCGCGTCGGTCAGCCCGTGCCCCGGCCGGCGGGGCACCTGGGCCGCCGCGCGCAGGTCGATCCCGGACTCCACCGGGTCGCCCAGGCGCAGTTCGAGGCGGGTCCCGATCTTGTCCCGCATCGACATGTGCAGCTCCGACCAGCGGCCCATGGAGACCATCATGTGTACCCCGTAGTTCAGGCCGCGGGCCGCGATGTCCCGGGCCATCTCCTCGACCGGCTCGAACTCCTGACGCAGCACGAACCACCCGTCCACGACCAGGAACACGTCGCCGAACCGGTCCTCCGGGATGCGGCCGTCGGCCTGCGCCTGCCGGTAGGCGTCCCGGCCATGGATGCCCAGGTCCGCGCAGCGGCGTTCCCGCTCGACCAGGATCGAGCGGACCTCGGCCACCGTGCGGCCCACCCGCTCCGGTTCGTGCCGGCCGGCCACGCCGCCGATGTGCGGCAGGCCGGCCAACCCGGCCAGCGAACCGCCGCCGAAGTCGAGGCAGTAGAACTGCACCTGCCGCGGCGAGTGGGTCAGAGCCAGCCCGCACACCAGCGACCGCAGCAGGGTGCTCTTGCCGCTCTGCGGCCCGCCGGCCACGCCCACGTGCCCGCCGACCCCGGCCAGGTCCACCACGAGCAGGTCGCGTATCTGCTCGAACGGCTTGTCGATGAGACCGACCGGTACCTGCAGGTACGCCTGCTGGCCGGCGTCGATCGGACGCAGCCCGTGCTCGGGGTCGGGCAACAGCGGCGGCAGCACGTCGTCCAGGGTCGGCGCCTCCTCCAGCGGCGCCATCCACACCTGGTGTGCCGGCGGACCCTGGTCGACCAGCCGGTCCACCAGCGCGTGCAGCACGGTGGTGCCGGTGTCGACCGGCTCGTCCGGCGCCTGGTCCGCTGGCGGGCGCGGCATCGGGATGGCGGGTGCGGCGGCCCGGGCGGTGAACGGGACGACCTGGCTGGCGATCACCTCGCGGTGCAGCCTGGTGCCGCGTACCCGGTGCGGGCCGGACACGTACGCGGCCTTGAACCGGGTGATGCTGGTGACGCTGGAGCGCAGGTATCCGTTGCCCGGATCGCCCGGCAGCTCGTACGCGTCGGGCACGCCGATGACCGCCCGCGACTCCATCGCGGAGAAGGTACGCAGCCCGATGCGGTACGACAGGTGGCCCTCAAGCTGGTGAATGCGCCCGTCCTCCAGCCGCTGCGAGGCCAGCAGCAGGTGCACGGCGAGCGATCGGCCGAGCCGACCGATCATCACGAACAGTTGGATGAAGTCGGGGTTGGCCGCGATCAGCTCGCTGAACTCGTCCACCACCACGAACAGGGTGGGCAGCGGGTCGAGTTCGGCACCCTGGGCGCGGGCCTTCTCGTAGTCGCGCGCCGAGGTGAAGTTACCGGCCCGGCGCAGCAGCTCCTGCCGGCGTACCAGTTCCCCTTGCAGGGTGGTCTGCATCCGGTCGACCAGCGCGGCCTCGTCGGCCAGGTTGGTGATGAGCGCGGAGACGTGCGGCAGCCGGTCCAGCCCGACGAAGGTGGCGCCGCCCTTGAAGTCCACCAGCACGAAGTTGAGGGTCTCCGAGGAGTGGGTGGCCGCCAGGGCCAGTACCAGGGTGCGCAGCAGTTCGCTCTTACCCGACCCGGTGGCGCCGATGAGCATGCCGTGCGGCCCCATCCCGCCCTCGGCGGACTCCTTGATGTCCAGCTCGATGGGGGAGCCGTCGGCGGCCACCCCGATGGGTACCCGCAGCCGGTCGGCGGGCGTGCGGGCCTGCCACCGCTCGCGCGGGTCGAAGGTGTCCAGATCGGTGATGTCCAGCAGGTCGGGCAGGTCGAGGACGGCGCTGAGCCCACTGGCCGGCTGCTCGCCGGTGACCTTGGTGGCGTGCCGGGCCATGATCCGGGCCAGCGTCCGCAGCCGGGGCACATCCAGGTGGTCCGGTGCGGCGAGCCGGGTGCGCACCTCCCGGCCCACGTGGTCCTTCTCGATCATGTCCACGTCGGTGGCGGACACCTCCAGGTTGAGCACATTGTCCCCGTCGGCGAGGCCGCGGCCGTCGAAGTCGACGAGGACGGCGTTGCGGTACCCGGAGACGGTCAGCCGGGCGCCCGCCGGGATGACGCCGCCGTCGCAGACCACCACGACGAACGGTTCCTCACGGGACGGCTGGGCGTCGTCCTCGTACCGGGAACGGGCCGCGAACTCCGCACCCAGCAGCCGCTCCACCTCTTCCAGGGTGGCGCCGAACAGCCGTACCGGCCCGGCGGTGTCGACGTCGGTGGCATGCTTGGCGTGCGGCAGCCACTTGGCCCACTCCCACCGCGCGGCCTGCTCGGCGCCGATGCACAAAGCCAGCCGCAGCTCATCCGGGGCGTGGAAGGTGACCAACTGGGCGAGCATGGCACGCACCATGCCCAGCGCCACGTCCCGGTCGCCGCTGATCCGCACGTGCGCGAACCCGGGCAGGCACAGCGCGACGGGCTGGTCGGGCACCGTCGTGTACGCCTTGATGAACCGGCGCAACGCCTTGGCGCACACCGGTTCCAGGTCCTCCACCGGTTTGGTCTCCATCGGACTGATCCGCACCGCGAGCCGCTGGGCGCCGGTACCGACCCGGATCTCGCCGAAGTCCGGATGCGTCGGCCGGCGCTCCCACAGCCGGCTGGTCATCGCCAGCGACCACAGCGACTGCGGGTCGGGGTGCCGCCAGGCCAGCGCGGCCTGCTGTTCCGCCGCGTAATTGCGGACCTGCCCCCTGGTCTGGGACAGGTAGCGGAAGTAGTCGCGCCGGTCGCCGTTGATCTGCTGCTTGCGGTTGCCGGAGTGCATCGTCATTCCGAACACCGCCATGGCCAGCATGCCGCCGCCCATCATGACGAGCATCACGATGCCCATCGGGCCTCTGAACGAGTTACCCAGCATCATGAACATGAACCCGCCGGTCATCAGCAGGCTTGGCAGGATCATCCCGAGCGAGCGGAATCCAGCGTGCTGGACCTCCGGGACGACCGGCGGCTCCTGCAGGGTGATCTCGCCGTGCGGCAGCTCGGGTCCGTTGCGGCGGGCCGGCCGCCGGAAAGGTCTAGTGCTCACATCCATTACACGGCTGCGAGCCGGAAAGAGTTGACCGGTACCCGGGATCGATATCCGGGTACCCCGTCAACCGCCGATCAAGGGGCAGCGGGCGATCATAGCGACCGTCTCCTCAGGGGAGTTCCCGCCGACCTCGGGTCGCTGTACGAACGCTGCCTCTCCTGCAATACATCGGGACTGTCCACCGATGGGAGCACCATCGATGCCGGCAGCTCGGGCAGATTGACCTCGACAGCGTAGGGCGACCCGCCCACTCCTTCCGCAGGGACACCCGCGAAAGCCGGGCGGGTGAGCAGCAGCTTCAGGTCATCGTGGCCACGGTCACCGGTCCAGAACACGTCTTTCGTCGCTATCAACCGCTGGAATTGGTCGCCGTGCCTGATGATCTCGCCCGCTTCCACCGAAACGTTCGGCCGCCAGACGCCGTCACCGCGGTTGTGTTCGAACCGCAGCATCCAACGCCTCCCACTCGCTGACGTCGATGCCCCCAACTCTCCGATGAACAGCTTCTGCACGTCACCGGAGAACACGATCCGCTGTGCGAAGAGGGACTCCTTGCTCACCACCATGATCCGCCACGCACCGCTCAGACTCACTGCCGGCATTGTCAGGCACCTTCTCTCTTGACCACGTACACGTAAAGCAGGTCAGGCCGCGATGGCCGCCCGCACGTCGGCCGCGTACAACTGGCGCATCTCCTCGATGGTCGGTGCGGCGGCGCCGCGCAACCGGTTGGCCTGCTTGGTGATGGTGCGTTCGAGCAACTGGCGGGCGTACCGGCCGTTGCCGAAGGTCTCGTCCCGGGCGAGGCTGTCGAAGTGCTGGTACAGCAGGGGGATGCTGTCGTTGCTGAAGTCGAAGCCGCCGTCGCGGGCCAGCGTCTGCAAGATGGACACCAGCTCCGAGGCGGTGTACGACTCGAACGGGATCTGCCGGCTGAACCGGGAGGCCAGCCCCGCGTTGTTGGCCAGGAACCGGCGCATGTCCCCGGTGTACCCGGCCGCGATCACCACGATGTCGTCCCGATGGTCCTCCATCAGCTTCACCAGTGTGTCGATGGCTTCCCGACCGAAGTCGTTGCCCTGGCCGGTCAGCGCGTACGCCTCGTCGATGAACAGCACGCCGCCGCGCGCCCGGTTGAACACGTCGGTGGTCTTGACGGCGGTGTGCCCGACGTACTCGCCGACCAGGTCGGCCCGGGACACCTCGACGAGCTGGCCGGTGCGCAGCACACCCATCGCGCTGAGCAGTTGCCCGTACAGCCGGGCCACGCTGGTCTTGCCGGTGCCGGGCGGCCCGGCGAACACCAGGTGCCGCGAGATCGTGGGAGTGGGCAGACCGGCCCGGGCCCGGGCCTCGGTGGAGGCGATCAGGTCGATGACATCGGTCACCTCGCGCTTGACCGCGTCCAGGCCGACCATCGAGTTCAGCCGCCCGAGCAGGTCCTGGACGGCCTGCGCCACGCCGGCCGACTCCGACGGCCCGGCCGCCTGTTCGCCCAGGTCCTCGGGCAGCAGCCGGGCCAGTTCGAGGTCCGAGGCCTGCGGGGTGCTCGACAGCCGGTACGCCTGGCGCCCCAGCATGTCCTCGAAGACCTGCCGGGCCACCCGGGCGTTGCCGAAGGTCTCGTTGCGGGCCATGTCGCTGAAGTGGCGCACCAGGGCCTGCCGCGTCTCGTACTCGAGCGCGTAGTGGTGGGCGCGGCAGAGCCGCTCGACGATCTCGGCGAGTTCGTCGTCGGAGTAGCTGTCGAACTGGATGGTGCGGGCGAAGCGGGACTCCAGGCCCGGGTTGGCGGCCAGGAAGGTGCGCATGTTCGGGGTGTACCCGGCGACCACCACGACCACCTCGTCCCGGTGGTCCTCCATCAGCTTGACCAGGGTGTCGATGGCCTCCCGGCCGAAGTCGTGGCCGCCGCCGCCCCCGCCGGTCGAGAGCGTGTACGCCTCGTCGATGAACAGCACCCCGCCCAGGGCCTCCTCGAACCGGGCCGTGGTCTTCACCGCGGTGCCGCCGACGTGCTCGGCGACCAGGTCGCTGCGGGACACCTCGACCAGTTGCCCGCTGGCGAGCACCCCGAGGGAGGCCAGGATCCGGGCGAAGATGCGGGCCACAGTGGTCTTACCGGTGCCGGGCGGCCCGGCGAAGACCAGGTGCCGGGACATGGGCGGTACGTGCAGCCCGGCCTCCCGGCGACGCTTGGCGATCTGGTTGAGCCCGACCAGGGTGGCCACCTCGTGCTTGACCCCGGCCAGGCCGACCAGCCCGTCCAGTTCGCGCAGCAGCGCGGCCACCGGCCCGTCCGCTTCCCCGCCGCCACCCGGCGTCCCGGCACTCGGCAGCCCGTCATCGGGCGCGCCGGCACCGGGACCGGGACCGCCGTCGGCGGGTACCGCGGGACCGGGTGGCCCGACGCCGGACGGCGCGGGGCGCGGGGCGCGGGTGCCGGACGGGTTCCCGGGCGGGGCGACGCCCGGCCCGGCACCTCCGGTCGGGGCGGGAACGGATCCCGGGGCGCCGCCGGCCGCCGGGGCGTCCGGTCGCCCGGACCCGGGCACCGGAAGAGAAATCGGACGTCCATTGTGGCCGGTGTCGATGTCAGACAGTTCGACCGCGGCGGTCGGACTCGGCGCGTCCACGGCGACGCCGCCGTTGCCGCGCACCACCCCGCCGCGAAGCCGCACCGGCGCATCGGTCTCCACCACGACACCCGGGCCCTGGTTGCCCACGATCTCGCAGTCCGTCGCGGTGACGGAGCTGCCGGCGCCGGCCCGGATCCCCGGGCCACGGCTGCCGCTGATCCGGCTGCGGGACAGGGTGACCGCGCTGGGGCCACCGGTCACCACGCCCGCCCCGCCCGAGTCCTCCACCGCCACTGAGGACAGTGTGGGACGGGCGGTTCCGGCCACCTCCACGCCGACCCGACAGCCGGTGAGCCGGGAGTTGGACAGCACGGTGGCCGCGCTGTCGGCGAGCTTCGCCCCAGCGGCCCGTGCCCCAGTGACCTGGCCGTCGGAGAACCGGCCGGCACCGCCGGTCGCGTGCAGGCCGTACCGGACGCCCTCGATGGACAGGCTGCGCAGTTGCGGGGCGGCCTCCTGCTCGATCGCCACACCGATGGGGACGTCGCGTACCTCGACCCCGTCCAGCCGCGCCTCCGACCGACCGGTCAGGAACACGCCCGCGTCGGCGCAGGCCGCCACGGCTCCCCGGGTGAGGTGTGGCGCCGCCGCGTCGTTGACCACCACCCCGGCCGCGCCGCAGTCGCGCACCTCGCAGTTGGTCAGCCTCGGCCGGGAGGTGCCCCGGCAGTCGAGGCCGTGGCCGCGGGCCCGGATGATGAGCGTGTCGGAGAGCGCGGGCGCCGACTGCGCCATGGTGACCACGGCGTGCACCCGGGTGTCCAGGATCTCGCAGCGGTCCAGCACCGGGGCCGCCTCGTCGCTGGCCAGCAGCCCGACTTCGCCGCCGAGCACCGTGGTCCCGTCCAGGTACGGCCGGGCGGCCTGCTGCGCCACGACGGCGTACTGGCCGACCTCGTCGATGCGGCAGCTCTCCAGGCGCGGGGCGCTGGCGCCCACGGCCAGTAGCGCAGCCTCCGCGATCCCGGTGAGCGTGCAGTCCCGGAACACCGGGGCGCTCCGCCCGGACGCCAGGATCGCGTACTTGGCGATGTCGTGTACGCGCACGCCGGTGTACTCGCCCGCGCCGGCCTCGTGGGCGATGCCTGCCCCGCCGGAGTTACTGATCGCGCCGCCACGCATCGCCACGGCGCCGCCGCGCACGTGGATCGCGGCCGGCGCCGTGGCATCGATGGTGCACGCCTCCAGGCGAACCCGGCCGGCGGCCACCTGGAACAGCGGCATCCGCTCGTCGCCGCCGCGGATGGCGATGTCCTGGATCAGAATCTCGCCCCCGGCAGCCAGGATGGCCCCGCCCGGGGGTACCTCGATGGTGACGGTGCCCGGGCCGTCCTCGGCGACCAGGACGACATCCCGGCGGAACAGCGGCGCCTCGCGGTACACGCCAGGGCGTACCGCAACCGTGTCGCCGGGCGTCGCCGAGTCCAGGGCCCGGGAGATGTCGGTGAGGCAGCCGGTGTCCCTGGCCGACACCGACAGCACGCTGGTGGTCACGAATTTACTCCTTCATGTGGCTGTCGCCGGCCGGTGCGGGCTGGAGCGCGAACGGGCGGTCGTCGGCCGCGAAGCCCAGCGGCCACGGCAGCGGCGCGGGCGCCGCGCGTTGCGACTGTGCGGCGAGCGCCTCGCGCAGCTTGCCGGCCACCCGCTCGTCGAGCCGGCGTTCGTGGTGCCCAAAGACGATCTCCCGCAGCAGCACGCACGGCGCGCCGTCCGGCGCCTCGTCGACGCCAAGCACCGCGAAGCGGGTGCCGGCGGCGAACATGGCCCGCCCGGCCCGGGCACCCGGCCCGCCCGGGACACCCAGGTGGTCCAGCCGCCGCGCGGTGGCCGACCAGATCGCGTACCGGCCCGTGCCGCCCTCGGTGCCGCCGTCCACCGACACCGCGGTGAACGCCGGCTCCACCAGCAGTTCTCCGGGACGGTACCGGCCGGTCACGTCCAGTCCGGCGGGTACCGCGGCGAAGACGGGGCCGCCGGTGGCCGGCAGTTGTGTTAGCCCCGCGCAGCCACATCGGGCCAGCAACTGGACGTCCTCGTCGGGCGTACCCCCACCGCGCAGCGCGCCGTTGACCCGCTCGCCCACTCCGTCGAGCAGGGCCAGCACCGCGACCAGCCCGGCCATCATGTCGTGCGTGCCGACCGCACTGCGCAGCCCTGGGTGCAGCGACAGCGCCCGGGTCACCGTCCGGGAGTGTGCCTGGAACTTCCAGTCCAACACGGTACGCAGCCGCTCCCGGTCCGCCTCGTCGGTGCGCGCCCGTACCCCGAACCACGCCGCCCCCGGCCGGTCGGCGCGTGGCGTCGGCTGCGGGCCCTCGCCCGGGCCGTTCGCCGGGGCATCGGTGGTGTCCAGGCCGGTCGCCGGTGCGGCAGGGGCGACGGTGGCCACGGCGGCAGCCGAGGTGGCAGCAGTCGGGGTGGCGACAGTCGAGGCGGCGGCCAGCGGCCGGCAGGTGTCCAGCTCCAGCCGGAGCGGTGGGAACTCGGGCAACACCATGCGCCGGACGCTGAGGTCAGGCCGGGGCACCTCGATCATCGGAACCGACAGGGCGCGCACCCCGAGCGCCGCTTCCACCCCCGAAGACATCACGGGCCCCGATTCCGGTGCCGCAGCGGGTGACCCGGTCGCCGCCGAGTCGGCGGGCGACGGGGCGGTCCCCGGATCGGTGGTCACTGGCGGCGGTGCCGGCCCGGGCGGTGGCGACGACACCGGGGACGGCGGCTGGCGGTTCCGATTGCGGCCGGGCGCCCCGCCGGTCGGGGTGTGGCGAACGCGTACCGGCCCCAGCGGGGGCAGCAGGCGACCCGCTGGCTCCGGATCGTCCCCGCCGTCGGGTCGCCAGCACCAGAACAGCCCGTTCGCGGAGGCGCGCCCGAAGGTGAAGCGGATCCCGGCGTCCGAGGCGTAGACCGGTGCCCCCAGGTCGACCGCGAGCTGGTGCAGTAACGGCCCGGCCCCGTCGGCCGGCGCGGGCCGCTGGGTGACCAGCAGCACCGGCCGACCCCGCCACCGGGGGCAGTGCCAGATCGCCTGGGCCAGGTCGGTGGCGGCCAACGGCCGGCCGCCCAGCTGGAAGCCGGACCGGCTGGCCTCGACCGCGAGCGCGAACCAACCCGCTGGGCCGAGGGTGACCGATCCCGGGGCCTCCCACGGCCCCGGATCGAGCACCGGTACCCGCGAACCGGCGCCCGGCAGGATGCGCGCCACGGCGGCACCCACCGCCTTCGACGCCTGGCGCAGGTACCGCGCCACGTGCTGCCCGCCCGGAACGCCCTCGGCTGGCTGGGAAAGTTTCCAGGACGACGGCAGGGGTACCCGCTGCCACGGGGCGAGCACCTCGGTCACGGCAGCACCGGCCGCTGCGTACCGCCGTCGGGTTTGGCCCCGGGCGCCGCGTCCGGCAGCCCCGGGTCCGCCGGTGCTACGCCGTCGGGCGATGGGACGTCGGGCGATGGGGCGTCGGTCGGTGGGTCGTCGTCGGCACCGGGTACCCGCCAAACGATCGCCTCGGCGTTGGGCCGGCACAGGTGCACCAGGGCACGGTGCACGGAGATCTCGTCCAGGGGCTCGGCGGGCTCATCCCCGGTCAGGTGCGCGGCCAACTGCGGATCCGGCGCCAGGCCGTAGTTCTCCAGGTAGTACGCGACCGCCTCGCTCCACAGCCAAACCCCGTCGGTACGCAGGTGCATCGGTACCACGTCGCCCCGGTCCGGGGCCAGGATGTCGGGCACCTCGCCGCTGCTCCACGCGATGACCATCCCCCCGCGCAGCGCGGCGAGCAGGTCGTCGCGTTCCTTGGGATCGGAGACCACCGGCCGGTTGCTGGCGAACCACGGGCCGCGTACCGGATCGACGCCGTCGAAAAGCCGGGCGGTGGCCACCGGCACGGCCGGCCGCGCCGCCCACAGCAGGGCGCCGGACGTGCGGGCCAGGGTCTGGTAGTACGGCGCGTCCGACCCCCAGCAGACCTCGACCTGGGCCTCGGCGTCCCCCGCCTCGACCATGCTCTGCCGCAATTGGACGCCGAGTGCGGGGAGGCCGACCATAGTGTCGTCGACGGTGACCACGGCCACCCGTACCGGGTCCTGCCAGGGCCGGGCGCTGGGCGGCAGCCGCCACGCCCGCCACACCGCGCGTACCGCCGGGTTTGCCGACGCCGCGGCCACCAGCGCCCGGTCCGCCGGATCGAGGGCGTCGACCGGGTCGGCGGTGCGGTCCTGCGGAAGCACCATCAACGCCAGGTCTTCCTGTGTGGTCGGCAGATCGGGCAGGAAATGCCACGGTGCCGGCGGGCGTTCTCCGCGCAGCTCCTCCAGCGCCAGGCCAAGGTCGATGTCCCCGCCGCTGAGTGCCAGTTCCTCGCGCAGCGCCGCGATCTCGTCGGCGTCCAGTTGCAGCGGCTGGGAGACTGCCTCGAAGGCGACCGCCTGTACGACGTCCAGCCGCCGGCCGGCGGCCAGCGCGTCCCGCGCGTCGGTCAGTACCCGGTCCGGCAGCGAGCCGGCCAACCGCAGCAGCAACGCGTGCATGCTCTCGTCACGGTCGTCGTCCCGTGTCGTCTCCGGTGCCACATCCAGGTCCGTGTCCACGTCCACGGTCACACCCCCCTCCTTCACCCCGTCCAGGGTCCATCTGTGAAACGCCCAGCGCGCCAGCAGGGTTCACTACTGCCACGGGCCCGGACGCGCCTACTTGTGCCGCCACCACGACTCGGTGCTGGCCCGGTCGCACTTCCGGAACTCCGTGCTGACCTGGCGGCCGTGCACGATCATTCCCGCGTACCAGGTGCGGGCCACGTAGTTGAACGGCCCCATGTCGAGCGGGCCGGCCTCCCGGGCGTTGGTGACGCAGAAGTCGAACATGTCTCGGCAGAACTCCAGCACCGTGTCCCGCCGGCCGCCGGTGAGCCCGCAGTTGAGCAGCGGGACACCCCGGTTGTCGGACAGGAACTGCAACAGCTTGGCGCTGCCGCCGTGGTGGTACAGCATCCACGGAATGCACAGCGGCGCCGGCTCGTCGCCCACGTACAGCCGGTCGTCCATCTCCGGGAACGGATCGCGCAGCATCTCCACGTCGGTACCGTCGACGCACCACACCTGGTCGATTTCGGGGTGCTCGCGCAGGTACCGCCACCAGCACAGCCAGCGGTGGAAGTACGGCGAGCTGACCTCCCCGCCCGGCGCCACCCGGACGTGCGTGACCAGGTCGGTATCCGGCTCGTCGAAGCAGTCGTGCAGCACCACCAGCCGCCGCCCGTGCCGCTCGACGGAGCGGCGCAACTCGGCCAGGTCGGCGTAGTTCGGTGTCCAGGTGGTGCCGCGCTGCGGGTCGGGCTGCGCGGTGAGGTACGTGGTCAGCACCACGTTCTGGGCCGCCGCCGCGCCGACCGGCCGGGTGCGGAACTCGCGGTACTCAACCGAGGTGTAGCTGGCCTCCGACCGGGTCTTGAGGTTGCGCACCAGGTGGAAGCGCTCGATGTCGGACACGCTGGAGCCGACGTTGGTGCGCTCGTCGCAACTGAAGATGAGGTCTCCGCTGCCGACCACGTCGGCGAACCGGAACGAGGTCAGGCCGGCGTTGTAGATCCGGTTGGAGAGGTCCACGTGCTCGTACCCCCACCGGCCGTACCGGGTGTCGTACCCACCCACCCGGTCCAGCACCCGCCGCTCGAAGTAGAGCATGCAGCCGCGGGGATGGGTGTACGCCCGATGCTGCTCGTCCCGGTAGATCTCCACCGAATCGGTCAGCCGGCCACGCGCGGTGTCGGTGAACATGTAAATCAGATGCGGCTCGGGACTGTCGACATATGGCCGTTCCCAACCGTCCACGACCGGCCAACAGTCGTCGTCGAACAGGAACAGGTGCCTACAGCCCCGCTCGACCAGCAGCTCCAGGCACTTGTTCTTGGCCCGGGCGATGCCGACGTTGCTGTCGAAGCGGAACGTCGCCTCCTCCACCGGCTCGTCGCTGGCGTCGTCGACCACGACGATCGCGGCGCCGCTGGGCGCGTACTTGCGGATCGCCTCCAACGCGGTACGGAACACGTCGCCCCGGTTGTGGGTTGTGATCCCGATGCCCACCGCCGGAAAGTCCGTCTCCTCCATGCCCACCTCTTCGGTTGGGGCGCCACGGCGCCGTCAGTCAGGGGCCGCCGGCGCCCGGCGCAGTACCGGCCGTCGCGGCGACGCCGGACGACCGTCGCCGCGTGCCCCTGCCGAGGCCGGGCGCGAGATCGTCCACCTGTGGCACGGCTTCGCGGCACCGCCGGGTTCACCGGTCGACACGCGAACCAACGGCGGCGCGGCGCCGGCCGCAGGCACTGGCGCAGGGCGTAGGGATAACCCTCCCCAACCCGAGGGGTGACACCCCGCAGGAGCAGGGGCCGCACCATGTCGAGCGACCGGCCCCCGACGGCACTGTCATGGCATGGCCGAACGGGTGCACAGCAAGCGACACAGCAGCGCGCTGGAAAGCGATTCCCGCCTGCGCGAACTGATCGACACCTACCAGCAGCCGCTGCTGAGGTACGCGCAGCGGTTGACCGACGGCGACACTGGGCGCGCCGAGGACGTGGTGCAGGAGGCGTTCCTGCGGGCGTGGACCCACCTGGACCAGCTCACCGCCGACCGCGGGTCGGTGCTGGGCTGGCTGCGCCGAGTGGTGCACAACCTGGTGATGGACGGGTACCGCATGAAGAAAGCCCGGCCACCCGAGGTGAACATCGACAACGCCACCGAGGTGGCCACGGCGGACCCGATGGCCGGCGTGCTGGACTCCCTGCTGGTCGAGCAGGTGCTGCACGGGCTGTGGCCGGAGCACCGGGCCGCGCTGGTGGAGACCTACCTGAACGGCCGGACCGCGGCCGAGATCAGCGCAACGCTCGGGGTACCGGTCGGCACGGTCAAGAGCCGGGTGCACTACGCGCTGCGGGCGGCCCGCAAGGCAACGAACACCCACCTGCTCTGCGCCGCGTGAGCCCCTAGCCCGATCGAGGCGGAAGGCCGTCGCGGCCCACCAGCCGGGTCGGCCCGGCCTGACCGAAGCCGCCTACAGTGAAACAATGCGCCGCTCGACCCAACGATCCGACGGACCCTCTCCGGGGCCGGGCCCGTCGGACAAGGTGGCACAGGTGGTCGACTCGGTGCACGGCCTGCCGGGTCGGCCGCTGCCGGGAGCGCAGGCCGAAGCCCTGGCCCGGGCGCTGGGTGGATGCCTGGAGGCCGCCACCGTCACCATCGCGCTGTGGCTGCCCCTGCCGGCGGGCCACGACGCGGACCCGGCGGCCGAACACACCGTGCAGGAGTACCGGTGGACCGCCACCGGCGCCGACGCGGCGGTACCCGTGACCGGGGCGGCGCCGATCCGGCTGCGCGACGGCGAGCAGGTCCTGGCCGACCTCGTGATCGAGCCGCCGGCGGCGGCCGAGCGGCTGCGCCGGTGGCCCGAGCTACACGCGGTGACCCGCCTGCTGGTCAGCGACATCCAGGCCCAGCTGATCACCGGCAGCGCCGAGCGGCTGATCGGCCAGAGCGACCTGCTGCTGGCCGACGCCCGGCTGCGGGCCGCCGGCGAGATGGAGCACCAGCGGCACCAACTGGAGCGCGACCTGCACGACGGCGCCCAGCACCACATGGTCGCGTTGCAGATGTCGCTGGCCATGGTGGAGCACCAACTGGCCGCCGGCAACGCCGCCGAGGCGGGCCGGCACCTCGACCGGCTGCGGGAGCTGCTGGCCAGCACCGAGGAGGTGCTGCACAGCACCGCGACTGGCCTGCTGGCACCGTTGGCCGACCACGGTCTGGTGACCGCGTTGGCGGCCCGGCTGGGCACGCTCGACACGGTCACCCTGGACATCGACCCGCAACTGGCCGGCCATCGGTACCCGCCCGAGGTGGAGACCACCGTCTACCTGGCCTGCCTGGAGGCGGTCAGCAACGCGCAC
This sequence comes from Micromonospora sp. RTBAU3-60, assembly GCF_054963695.1. Classification (NCBI taxonomy): domain Bacteria; kingdom Bacillati; phylum Actinomycetota; class Actinomycetes; order Micromonosporales; family Micromonosporaceae; genus Micromonospora; species Micromonospora sp. RTBAU3-60. The sequence continues at coordinate 31,693 of NZ_JBUEGB010000046.1, forward strand.
AAACACGCCCCGGGCGCCGCGGTCACGCTGGCGCTACGTACCTCCCCTGGAGGGCTGACCTTCGAGGTGGCCGACACCGGGCCAGGCTTCGACACCGACGGGCGGATGCCGCTGCGCCAGCTCGCCGCCCGCCTGGCCTCGGTGGACGGCACGCTGACGGTACGGTCTAGCCCGGCCACCGGTACCCGGGTCAGCGGGTTCGTGGCGATCTGAGCTTCCCGCCGGTACCGCCGGGCCGCCCGCCCGTGCCTCGCGCCAGTCACTCGACGCCGTCGGTGAGCAGCCGCTCGCACGCCCGTACCAGCAGCGCGCACGCACTGCGCCCGGCCGGTCCCGAGTCCGGCGCCATGGACTGGTTCCGCCAGAACACCAGCGCCCGGCTCGCGGCCTGGGTCAACTGCCCCGCGCCGGCGTCGCCGGCCAGGCCGAGCCGGGACCGCGAGTCCGGACCGTACGCGCCGAGCAGGCGCAGCGCCTCGTCGTGCCCGCGCGGCAGCCGGATCCGCCGGCCCTGCAACGCCTGCAACAGGTCCAGCTCGGCCACCTCGTGCGCTCCCGCGACGGCCGCCTCCACCGCCCGGCCGAACCGGTCGTCCAGCTGCCCCGCGGCCAGGCAGGCCACCAGCGCGCGCAACGCCCACCGGGCGGCCACTACCCCCGCCCAGGCGCGTACCCAGGTGCGCAGCGCCACCTCGACCGCGATACCGCCGCCCGGGGCCGCACGCCAGTCCACGATCGTGTCGCACATCGACCCCAGGCGCTGCGGTGAGCCCGCCGTCGCGGCGGTACCCGCCTCCAGCGCGCAGATCGCCACCGGGGAGAACCCGTCGCCGCCCGGCGACCGCAGGGCGGTCAGGAACTCCGACTCCGCCGCGCTGGCCGGCCTGGACAGCACCAGCACGACCGCATCGGGGGGCCCGTCGGCAGTACCCGACCAGCGGCGCAGCCGGGCCGCGAGGTCGGCGTCGACCCGGTCGCGATGGTGCAGCAGCCGCAGCCCGCGCAGCGCGTCCACGGGTCCTTCGACCAGGATCCGGTCCACCCCGGCCGCTGCGCCCAGCCAGGCGGCGCCGGACCGGCCGGGCAGCCGGACCGGCCGCCATGGCGGTGCCCCGCGAGCCGGGTCCAGCGTGACCCGCGGGTACGGCTGGTACTGGTAACCGGTCGGCGGGGCCACCCCGACCGATGGCTCCCATCGGGCGGCACCGGCCGGCCCGTACAGCACCGATACCAGCTCAGGTGCCGAGGCCCCGACCACCACTACCCGGGCCTGGCCGTCCTGCCGATCGGCCGCGACCCGCAACGGTGGGCTGTCCGCGGGCGCCTCCCGGCCGGTCACGAGCAGGGTCAACAGGCGGCGCGCGGAGGCGCCGACCGGCAGCTCGGGTGCGGCGTCGTTAGCCTCGCCCGGCTGCGGCCCGGCCGGCTCCGGCTCAGCGGGACGCGCGGGCTCCGGCCAGTCGCCGCCGAGCCGCTCTGGCAGCAGGATGTCCACCACGGTCGCCGCGCCCCGGCCGGCCCGTTCCACCCGCAGCCGGCCGCCCAGCGCGGCCAGCCGCCGGGAGTCGTCCCGCAGCGCCGCGGCGACCCGGGTCGGCTCGGTTCCGGTCCGCTGCGCGCGGATCGTCAGCACGCCGGCGGACCGGCCCAGTTCCAGGTACACCGGCTGCTCGCCGCCGCTGGCGCCGAGCGCGGCCGCCGCGGACGCACCGGCCTGATACAGCCCGGACTCGACCTCCCAGCCCTGGCGCCGGCCCAGTTCGCCGCTGAGGACCACCGGTACCGGCAGCGCCGCGGTGACCTCCTCCAGCGCCGCGCGCACGCCGGTACTGCGCAGCACCTGCGGGTACACCCCGCGGACAACGGACCGGAACTGCTCGATCATCTCGCCCAGCCCGGCCCGGATGTCGCCGGCGATCGCCGTGGCCTGCGGTGAGCCGGCGCGCAGCGCCCGCTCCAGGTCCGCGGTGCGGTCCAGGATCGCCCGCAGCTGCCGGCCGGGCGTCGCGGTGACCGCGGTGGCGAGCCGGTCGCGCTCCACCGCCTGCACGGTGAGCAGCTCCAGCTGGGTCGCGCTGACCCGCCGTACCGCCCGGTCGACCCGGGCTCGCGCGGCGGTGCACGCCGCGCGGTGGCCCGCCTGGCGCAGCAGCAGGCCGACGCAGACCGCTGTCTCGCCCAGCGGCGCCGCCACGGCCAGCGGGTACCGGGGATCGTCCGGGTGTGCCAGCACCAGCGCCCCGTACCGGGCACCGCCGTCGGTTACGTCCGCGATCGCGACCACACCGGCCGCGCCCAGCAACAGGTCCGGGTCGGCTACCGGGTTCGGCAGCGCGGCCTGCGCCCAGCGCCGGGACTGCCACGTGATCGCGGGCGCCCACCGTGGGGTGCTGGTACCGGGTGCCGTCCCTGCCGGCAGCCAGAGCGCCGCATAGCGGACCGCGTGGGCCCGTGCGAGCTCGCGCAGCAGCGTGCGTAGGACCGACCGGTATCCGCCCAGCGGGTCCTGCGGCCCGGCCGGCGCGGGCAGCGCATCCGAGGACGCCAGCCGGACCAGGGCGGTGAACGGCCCGGCTGGGCGGGGTGGGTGCGCCAGCTCGCCGCCTGTGGTCCGGAGCACGGCCCTAGCCCGTCTGGTTCGAGCGCAGGTACGCGAGCACCGCCAGGACCCGCCGGTGGTTCGCGGCCGGCTCAGCCGGCAGGTCCAGCTTGGTGAAGATGCTCGCGATACGCTTCTCGACCGTCTTGACCGACAGGAACAACCCCGTCGCGATCCCGGAATTCGACCGCCCTTCCGCCATGAGCCGCAGCACGGCGCGTTCCTGCTCGGTAAGATCGGCCAGCAGACTACGTACCGGGGGACTCGGCCGGTCCACCAGGTTGGCGGCCAGCGCCGGCTCGATCACGATCTCACCGGCGGCGATGCGCACCAGCGTGTCGGCGAGCACGGCCACCCCGGCCACCTGGTCCTTGAGCCGGTACCCGATGCGCTCGGTGCCGATCTCCAGCAACTGGAACAGGTAGTGCGCCTCGGCGTGCTGGGACAGCAGCAGCAGCCCGACGTCGGGGTATCTCGCCCGTACGCGCTGGGCGGTCTGCAGACCGCCGTCCGCGCCTGGCGGCATCCGAATGTCCATGATGGCCACGTCGACGGGGGTATGTTCCAGTAACTCCAGCAGTCGGTCGCCGTCCTCCACGCAGCCGACCACCTCGTGCCCCGCGGCGGACAGCAGCAGCTGCAGCCCCTCCCGGAACAGCGCGCCGTCGTCGGCCACCGCAACGTCCACAGCTCGCCTCCCGACGTCAACACCGACGAATTGTGACCCCCGAAATCGGCGACGTATCGTGACGGCGCGATGTGATCTGCTTCGAGGTCGCCTACGTATTACAACTATGACCTCAAGCATCGTAGCGACTGTGGACTCGGCGAGGGGAATCTGAGTATGTACGGGTTGGGCGTCGACCTGGGCACAAGCTTTACCGCCGCGGCGACCGCCTCCGCCTGGGCCCTGGACATGGTGCCACTGGCTGGGCCTGCGGTCGTCACGCCGTCGGTCGCCTACCTTGACGAGAAGGGCGCGCTGCTGACCGGTGAGGCGGCCGATCGCCTTGGTCTGCAGGACCCCAGCCGGGCGGCGCGGGAGTTCAAGCGCCGCCTCGGTGATCCCACCCCGGTGATCCTGGACGGGGCGCCATACTCCCCCACCGCCCTGATGGCCGCCCTGCTCCGTTCCGTGGTGGACACCGTCAGCAAGGCGCAGGGCGGCCCGCCCGACCGGATCGTGCTGACCCACCCGGCGGTGTGGGGCCCGTACCGGCGCGAGCAGTTCGCGGCCATCCCGCACCTGGCCGGCCTGCCCCGCCCGCAGGCCGAGTCGGGGTCGGTGGCCGGGTCGGACGGCCCGACCGTCATCACCATCACGGAGCCGGTGGCCGCGGCCACGTACTACTGCTCCACCCAGCCACTGCCCCCGGACGGTCTGCTGGCGGTCTACGACCTGGGCGGGGGCACATTCGACAGCGCGGTGGTCCGCAACGGCCGAGACGGGCTGGAGACCATCGGGACCCCCGAGGGCATCGAATGGCTCGGCGGCGCCGACTTCGACCAGGCGATCATGGACCACGTCGACCGCCAGCTGGACGGTGCGATCACCGCGCTGGACCCGACCGATCCCGGTACCGCCTCGATCCTGGCCACCCTGCAACGCGACTGCATGCTCGCGAAGGAGGCGCTATCCAGCCGCGAGCAGGCGGATATCACCGTGTCGCTACCCGGCTCGGTCCGGCACGTGACCGTGACTCGGAAAGCGTTCGAGCAGATGATCACGCCGTCCGTGGAGACCACCATGGAGACGTTCCGGCGGACCCTGACCGCCGCCGGCATCACCCTGCAGGACCTCACCGCCGTGCTTCTGGTCGGCGGATCGTCCCAGATCCCCCTGGTTACCCAGTTGCTGCGGGACACACTGCGGCGGCCAATCCTGATCAACACCCATCCGAAACACGCGGTCGCACTGGGCGCCGCGATGCTCAGCACCGACACCCACACGGCACACGGCGCCCCGGCGCCCCGGCGGCCCAAGCGCGCCGCGCCGGCCACCACCGCGGTCCTGGCAGGCGCTGCGCCGATGGCGGCGGGACATGACAGCGGCGCGCCGGCCACCACCGCGGCCCGGACCGGCGCTGCGCCCACGGCGGCCGAACGTGACAGCGGCGCGCCCGCCGCCGCAGCCGCAGCCGCAGCCGTGGGCACGGCGGCACTCAAGCCGGGGCGCGGCGCGAAGCACCGGGCGCAGCCGCCAGCCAAGCCGGAACGCCCGGCCAGCGGCCCTGCCGGAGACACCCGCCCGGCGGCCGAGCCGAGCCCGACACGGCGGTGGCGGTCACGGCTCACCGACGCACGCTTCATCGTCGCGCTGATCGTGTCCTTCAGCGTGCTGGGCGTAGCGTTCGCGTTCGGGAACGCCCCGAGCGACCAGCCGCAGGTGCCCAGCGCAAATACCGGGACCAACGCCCCGAGCAACCAGCCGCAGAAGCCCAGCGCAAATACCGGGACCAACGCCCCGAGCAACCAGCCGCAGAAGCCCAGCGCAACGCCCGGGACCAAGACCCCGAGCAACCAGCCGCAGAAGCCCAGCGCAACGCCCAAAACCAACACCCCGAGCAAACGGCCAATGCTCAAACTGGCGGACGTCCAGGTACACAAACCGTCGAAGCTGGCTACGGTCCGCCCCGCGGTAGTCGGTGCCGAGCATTTCGTCGACCGGCCGCCCGTCTTCACCAGCCTTCCCGACCCGCTCACCGGAGCAGTGCTGATCCGCGGCGCCAGCGACGACAAGCGACTGACCTCCCCGGCGGACTACCTGGTCTTCGATGTCGCACGCGACGCCACCGTGTACGTCGCCTTCGACAGACGCGGAGCACCGGAGCTGTACAACTGGTGGCCGGCGTGGCTGAACCAGCAGGGCTTCAAACGCACTGACATGATCATCCCAACCAATGACAAGGACCAGCGCTACTTCGTCGTGTTCGCCAAAAAGGTGCCGGCGGGACGCGTCACGCTCGGACCGAACGCGGCGACAACCGTGTACTCCACCGGCTACATCACGCTCCTAACCGCTATTGGATGATGATTCCGCCACAAGGTTACTGAACACCCCTTACCGGACCGGGCTGCTTCGCGGAGCTGTCAGGTCACATCGGATCTGGACGAACCGTGTGGACGCTCTTGGGGAAGGACTCAGAAACAGATGACCACGCACAGCTCAGCCCAGTCGGACGGCATCGACCCCTCCGTCCCCACTGCTGCGGGCATGTACGACTACTACCTGGGCGGCAGGAACAATTTCGCAGCCGATCGTCAAGCCGCGAAAAAGGTGATCGCAGCGGCTCCCGAGGTGATTCTCATGGCCCGGGAGAATCGTGGGTTCATCCAACGTACGGTGCGATTCCTGGCCCGCGACGCGGGCATCCGCCAATTCCTCGACATCGGCAGTGGCCTGCCCACCCAAGGCAGCGTCCACGAGATCGCCCAGGCTGAGGCGCCGGACGCGCGCGTGGTCTACGTCGACAACGATCCGCAGGTGCTGGCCCGCTCGCGCGCCTTGGCACCCACCGAAGGCAAGACCACGAGCGTGATCACGGCGGACCTGCGCGACCCGGATGCCATCCTCAACCACCCCGAGACCCGGGCGCAGATCGACTTCGACCAGCCAATGGCCATCCTGTTGGTGGCCGTCCTTCACTTCATCGACGACGAAGCTGACCCGTACGGGATCGTCGCCCGCCTCCGCGACGCGATGGCGCCGGGTAGCTACCTTGTCATCAATCACGCCACCGCCGACCCCAGGCCGGACAACGCTGGTGGCGCCGCAGAGGTCTACAAGAACACCAAATATCCGGCTACCCACCGCACGCGTGATCAAATCGAACGCTTCTTCGACGGCGCACCCCTCATCGACCCCGGCCTGGTGTTCGTTCCGGAATGGCGGCCCGACATCGAAACCGACATCGCGCCGGAGGAGGTCTGGATCCTCGGCGGCGTCGGCCGAAAGCCGACTGTGGATCAACCTCGACCGTTGTCGCTTTAAAGGTCCTACTGCGATTTCGCCAGCTCACGAGCGATGTCGACCCGCGAATGGGCCCCGAGCGTCGCCAGGATGTGGGAGAGGTGGGTTTCCACGGTACGGCGGGACAGAAACAGTTGGGCGGCGATGTCCGGGGTGGACTGTCCTGCGGTGACGAGGTCGGCGATCTTCCGTTCCGTGGCGGTGAGGGATTCCCGGCCGATGGTGGGCCGGCGGCGCGGTCCGCGGCGGCCGCGGCGGATGCCGTGCGGTCGTAGGCGGGCGTCGGTGCGCATGATGTCCCAGGCCGCGTCGAGCGATGTGTAGACCTCGACCGCCCGCGCGTACGCGGCCCGCGCCGCATGCTGGTCGCCGCGTTCGGCGTACAGCACGGCGGCGTCCTCCAGTGCCTGCGCGCCGAACAGGGGGTAGCCGATGCGGTGGAAGGTGTCGGCGGCGGCGAGGATCCGCGCGGGGTCGGCCGCCAGCAGGCCCGCGCAGTACCCGGCCGCGGCGGTGGTGGCGGGAGACGCCTGCCCCTGGACGGCGGCGTTTGCCCGGGCCGCGGCCGCGGCGGTGGCGGTGGCGGTGGTGCGGTCGCCGCAGGCCAGCGCGAGGCGGACCACGTCGGCCAGCCACATCGGCGTGTCCGGGGTCAGTTGCGGAAACTCGCCGTTTCCCTCGGGATCGAAAACGGCCAGCAGGCGAGCCAGCGCCTCGGCGGGCCGGCCCTCGCGCTCGGCCGCCAACGCCCAGGCAACCAGCAGAAGGTCGGCGTACAGGCGCAAGCCGTTCCCGGGGCTCGTCAACTCCTCGACGCCGAAGAACTCTCGCTCGGCCGCCGGCAGGTCGTCGCGGTGAACCGCGATCAACGCCCGCACCCCGCGGCCGGCCAGCCGATACGTCATATCGGTCGGCAGGTCGGCAGCAGCCTGGAGCTCCGTCAGCGCCTCGTCCCACCGCCCTCGGTAGAAGCTGTAGTCTGCGGTCTTCGCCCGCAGATGTCCCAGCCGGGGCGGAGTGCCGGCACGTTCGGCGAACACCATGGCCTGGCCGAAGGCGTCGTCGGCCTCGGCGGGCCGTCCCAGGTTGTCCAGGCCACCCGCGCGGTTGATCAGCAACAGCAGCCGCAGGTCGGCGACGGGCGGCTCGTCCCCCAACACCGCCAACGCGCGATCGATGAGCGCCACCTGCGCCGCCACGTCCCGCCGCTGGTTGTGCTCGATGAGGGCCAGGGTGTGCAGGGCGTATCCGACCGCCAGCCGGTCACCGGCCTGGTGCCCCTCGGCCTCGGCTCGTGCGGCGGCCGCCCGAGCCTCGTCGAAACGTCCGACGCCGATAAGCGCAAGGGCGCGTAGGGCGTACAGCCGGGCGGTCCAGACCGCCGGCATTCCCGGCCGCTCCAGCGTGTGCTCGGCGACCTCAACGGCCTGCTCGTACCGCCCCATGCGCATCAGCACGTACCCAAGGGTCCAGGCCACCCGAGCGGCCACCACGGGATCGCGGCTGAAGGCCAGCACCGGACGAGCCAACTGCTCGACCTGCTCGTTGTCGCCAAGCTGCGACAGCGCGACCGTCAGGTCGGCATCCAGCCGTTCCCGGCGCGGATCGTCGTCAACCGCGCCGCGGACCCGGGTCGACGGCCACCCGCGGCGCCCGGTAGGTCAACCCCGCGGCTTCCCGGGCCACCCAATCGATCATCCACTCGTTGGCCGTCACCGGTCCGGCGAGCAACTGCTCGGCCACCCGCTCCACCGGCGCCCCCGCGCCGGCCAGCGCCCGAGCCGCCTGCCGATGCAACGCCGCCCGCAGACTCGCCGGCATCGCCTCGTACAGCGCCTGTCGGATCAGTCCGTGCCGGAACACCAGCCGATCCCCCGACGCCGCCAACACCCCGCCCGCCACCGCCTCCTCGACCACGACTATCAACTCGGTCGCCGGCTGCCCGGTGACCACCCCCAGGTCATCGACCGTGAACGCGCAGCCCAACACCGCCGCCAGCCCCAGCACCGACCGGGTCCGCTCCGGCAGGAAGCCGAGCCGCCGCCCGATCGCCTCCGACAACGACCCCGGCCACTCCCCCGCACCCGTCAACTCCGCCACTCCCGCCACCACGGTGATCCTCGACTCCCGGACCAACGCGTCGACCGCCTCGCGGGCATAAAGCGGATTTCCCCCCGCCTGCCCCGTCAGCTCATCCAACGCCCCGCTCGGCACCGCGCCCACCAAGTCGCTGACTACCTCGATCACCTGCGGTGTCGACAAAGCTCCCAGCGGCAGCACCGTCGCCCCCCGCTCCACGAGGTCCCGCCGCGTTGCGGCCACCTCTGGCCGGCGTGGCAGCGGCCGGCACGCCGTCACCAGCAACAACGGCATTTGGGCTGTGGCCCGACCCAACCGCGACCACGCCGAAAGGCTCGCTTCGTCCGCCCACTGCGCGTCGTCGAGCACCAGCACCACCGGCGTCACCGAACACAGCCGGTCCACCAACGCCAAGACCTGCTCGGCCAACAACGCCGCCACATCCCGCGGCGTCACCAGCTCCGACCTTCCCTCCCCCCGCAACAGCCCCGCTAACGGCGCGCGCAACGGATCCACCGAATCCCGCCCCACCCGCAGCGCGTCCAGCAGCACCTGCAACGGAAACGGCGGCAACAACTCGGGCGCGGACCCGCGATACACCGCACACCCCAACCGCGCCGCGTCAGCTGTCGCCGCCGAGATCAGTGTCGACTTCCCGATCCCAGGTTCGCCGTCCACCCACAGCATCCCGCCCCGGCCCTCGGTCACCCCCACAATCAGCTCGCGCAAGACCGCCAACTCGACATCCCGACCAACCAACGCCGAGGCAGGTGAACGCATGCCGCCACCATGTGGCGACACCGGCGTGACGTGAGCCCCGCTGGTGGCCAAGACTCGGACGCAAGACTCAGATACGCCACCCGGCAGCCACCCCCCGGTGGTCTGCAGCGGGCGGATGGACCCGACCTGACGCTCGCCCGCCGGCCGGATCATGGCGATCGTCGCCGTCGAACGCTAGCCGCGGGCAGTGCCCGCCTGCCAGGTGCGCACCAGCGAACTGGGCGACCATCGACTCGACGATGGCCTCATCCGGACGACCAGATGGAAGAAGCCCTCGACCTCGAGGAGGTTCGCGCGCCCCTGCTGAGCATGCTGGACCGGTTCCGCGACCTGCTGATCGAGGTCTACTTTCGGAATGGTCCGGGCCAAAGGCCGCCGAAATCTTGGGCGCTCCCGAGGAGCCCATCAAGTCCCGGACCTTCTACCCGCTACGCCACTGGAAGCGGCATCGCTGGACCGGGGACTCATTGGAAATGAGTGAGTAGCGCGTCACCCAGCACGGCCCCGTCTACTCGCCACCGGGTTGGCGCATGTCGTCCTCGGAGAGCAGGGCCAAGCCAGCAACCACGTCCCGGAACCCGTCGTACTCCGCGCGGCACCGCCGGCATCGCGCGATATGAGCCTCCATCACCCGAACCTCGTCATCGGACAAAGCATCCAACGCGAAGACGCCGAGCGCCAGCTTGAACGGATCATCCGAGCGCTCGGGCTGGCTCATTCGACCTCTTCCTGACCGTTGACGCGTGCCGACTTTCCTCGCTCTGATTACGCGCCGTAGGCACGGACGGTTCAGCCCAAAGTGGTTTGCCGGTCGTCCGCTGACTGATCCACCATCGGCAGGCCCTCGGCGCCTGCCGGATATCCATGGACCAGCGAGCCCCGGGCCTTTCCAACGAGCACAACGATGGGCGCGCTCGCCCGCGAGATCGCGCGGTGTATCACCGGCAGGCCAGTGGACACCGCACCGGCAACCCGGTGCGGTACGGGCACGGCCCCAAACATCCGTGAGCTACCCGATGTCTCTCAGTGCCAGACGAACGAACCTTGCCTTGAGAGCGGACCAGGTATGGAGGAGGGCAGCCATGGCGCTTGCGACCGGAACCGTCGCCGTCGGGGACCTAACCGCCGAGGAGCGGATGCAAGCCCTGTATGACGCCCATGCCAAACCGGTCTATTCGTTCCTCCTGCGGCTCACCTTCGGCCAGCGCCAAGCGGCCGAGGACCTGCTGCAGGAAACGATGATGCGGGCTTGGCGCAAAATCGAGGTCTTGAACGCGGACATCGCAACGCTCCGCCCCTGGTTGCTCACCGTCGCCCGACGAGTGGCCATCGACGCCGGTCGGGCCAAGCAGGCCCGACCGGAGGAAGTCGGGCTGGTCGACATGACGGTGCTGCCATCCGGCGATGACGCCATCGAGCGAATGCTCGCCGTTCAGACCATCAAGAAGGCGATGGCTCGGCTGACTCCAGAGCACCGAAACGTGATCATCGAAATCTACTATCGCGAACGGTCGGCCGTCGAGGCAGCCGCGGTGCTCGGGATCCCGGAGGGGACGGTCAAGTCGCGCACCTACCACGCGCTCCGCTACTTGCGCGCTGCCATGGGCACCGCCGCGAAGCGTCGGCCCGCATAGCCCGAGGATTGGGCAGCTGTGCTGCGACGCTGTGATGCCAGGGCCCACACAGCCGGCACGGCAGCCGCCCCTCCTGCTGGGGCTGCACGCCGTCGGGGATCTGCGGCACAGACAGTGGTGACACCGCGAGCCAGTCTAGGAGCCGCGGGCCCTAGCGTGCTGCCGGGGCACGGTTTGCGGTGGTCGACGCTGCCGCGGCACCCGCGCCCCGTCGCGTATCGCGGTGCGGATGTCGGTGATAAGAGCGTCGACCTGGCCGCGGGTCACCCCGGGCATGCAGATGGTGTGCGACCACTGCCCTTCGGTGGCCAGCAGCCATTTGCGGGTCACCGCCGCCGGGGGCGTGGCCAGCACGACGGTGAAGGCGCGCGAATGCCGCCAGGCGGGCCAGCCGATGTCGTCGAGCTGCTCGACGGCGTACGCGGCCAGGTCCCGAGCCCGGGCGGTCCGGGCGCGGTGCCCCTCGCGGCCGTGCGCGGCTATGGCGTACCACAGCAGCGCGGCGGCCTGCCCACACCGGGAACCGCTGACGGTGGTGTCGACGGTGGAAGTGTAGGCAATGTGCCGACCCGGCCCGCGGATGCTGTCACGCATCAACACCAACCCGCACGGGATCGGGGCGCCGAAGAACTTGTGACCCGACACGGCGACGCTGTCCACGCCGCTGCCCTCACCGAGGGTGAGTGACCCGTCGAGTGCGAGAGGTATGCCGGCGAGGGCAGCGTCGACGTGCACGTGCCGCCGGTCCACGCCCACCGCGCGCAGCACGACGTCGATGCGGACCGGGTCATCAACGGCCTCGGTCATCGTCGTTCCCGCGGTGGCCACCACCACCGCCGGGCGGTGCCGGCGCCACCCGACGAGCGCGGCGAGGTGCTGATAGTCCATCTCGCCGCGCTCGTCAACGTCGACCAGCTCGTGTGGGGCGCCGATGATGTCGAGGATCTTTCCGATCGAGTAGTGCGCCGCCTGGGAGTAGTAGACGACCGCGTCTGGGTAGCGGCGGTGCGCGGCGTGCAGCGCGGCGAGGTTGCCCTCGGTGCCGCCAGCGGTGACATAGCCCCACCGGTCATTGGCCGGCAGGGCCATCAGGTCCGCGCACCAGTCGACCACCGCCCGCTCCAGCGCCTTGGTGTGCGCGGTTCCGCCGGGATCGGACTTCGGGTCGCCGACGTTGTTGAACAGCCGCCCGAACAGCGGCAGGACCGGGGTGTAGTCGAGGTCGACCGCTCCGGGGAATCCGATGGCGGTGGGCTGCCCGGCGGCGGCCTGGTCGAGCAGCGCCTGGACCACCGTACCCGGGTCGGGGTTGACGGCGTGCAGATCGAGATCGGCGTCGGTCAGGACGGTGGGTTGCTCAGGTGCGCTCATGCCGGCCGCCCGGCGAGCAGGTGGCCGGTGAGGGTGCGGTGCAGCACGCCGAGCTGCACCCACGCCGCGCGCAGCGTCTGGTCGCCCTGCTGGGTGAGGTCGGCGTGCGGGTTGTACGGCCACCGGCGGCCGGCGTCGAGACTGCGGTTACTGGTGATGCCGTCATCGCCGAGGCGGCGGTGCGGGTTGCGGACCATGCGCAGCGCGGTGCCGTCGATCAGCAGAACCAGACCCTGGCCGGACAGGTCGAACACCGTCCTGGGACGCGGCGTGTCCAGAGGTTGGTTACGCACCGAGTGGGCGACCGTGTGCCATGGTCCCTCATCGCTGTCCAGGGTGGTCACGCCCGCGCCCACGTAGGCGGCGTCGCGGGGCATGTCCAGGTCCCCGCCGTTGACCATCGACCCCTCCGGTCCGCGGGGATCCCACCGCCGCCCCTGCTTGTTGGCGCGGGCGACGTTACCGGCGGCGGTGCGGGCCAGATCGTGCAGCACCCGGGGCAGGTCGTCGGACTCCGGACCGGCCAGGAACAGCCGGGTAGCGATCAGCAGCCGGTAGCGGTGGGGCATGTGCTGGTCCGGGGTGGTGTAGAACAACACCACGCCGTGCGGGCCGAGCGCGTTGCGCTTGCCGATCCGGTCGAACGCCTCATGACAGTGCTTGGCGTTCACACCGCGCAACCGGGACGCGACCTGCAACCGCAGATCCACCCAGAAGCGGTCCTCCGGGCCGGGTTCGTGGGGCTCGCCCGCAGCGGGCGGAGGCTGCGGGACAACCGGTGGCGGACGATGCGACGGTTCATCCGAACGCGGCTGCGACTCGGCCCCGCGCTGCTGCCACTGCGGTGGGACCTGCTGCGGGCCTCGCTCGTAGCCCGGCGGCCCGGTCCAACGCGGGCCGGGCGTGTCGACCGCAGGGACACTGTCGTATCCCGGCTGACCAGGCCAACCCGGACCTGTCTGGCCAGGCGGGGGGCCGGGGTCGTCGCTCGGGGCGCCGGTCCAGCTCGGGCGGGCTGCGGCCGCCTGCGGGATCCCGGCCGTCGGCGGCGCGTCGGCCGCGTACCGGACCGGCGGGCCGGCCGTCGGTTGCTCGGCCCCCGGCCACCCACGCTCGTCCACATCCAGCTGGTGCCGCTCGGGTGGCGGCGTCATCGGGTAGGTCATCTCCTGGCCCCGGCCCTAGAAGGTGACGCCGACGTCGTCGGGCACCGCATGGGTGTCCGGTCGGCCTTCACTGATGTCCTGGTACACCTGCGGCCGCGACCGCCGCAGCGCACCGGCCCACGCGCTCCCACCGATCGCGGCAGCCGCGATGATCAGAGGCAGCAGGTAGGGAGACAGCGACCCCGGCGCGGTACCCAACAGCGACCCCACGTTGATCACCATCGCGCCGAGGACTACCGCGCCCAGGACCACGCCGCACAGCGGCGCGACGACCGACGTGCCGACCCCCACATCGGACAGCAGCCCCCTCCGCGCGCCGATCGCCGCGACCGAGGCGGCCAGCAGCAGGCACAGCAGGCCGAGCGCGCCCAGCGTCGACAGCCAGGTGAACAGGCTGGCCACCGGGTCGGCGTGCAGCGCCGCGAAGACGACCACGACCACCGCGGCGATCCCGGTCTGAAGCAGCGACCCACCAACCGGGGCACTGACCCGGGTGCCGCTGCCCGAGCGGGCCAGCGCCGCCGGCAGCACCCCCTCGCGCGCCATAGCGAACGCGTAGCGAGCCACCACGTTGTGGAAGGCCAGCAGCGACGCGACAATCGCGAAGATCAGCATCATCTGCGCCAGCGGCGTCATGAACCCACCGAGACGCTGCTCCATCACCGCAAACGGCAGGCCACCGGCCGGGTCACCCGCGACCGCGGCCACCTTGTCCGGGCCGACGGCAACTCCCATAGCCCACGCCGCCACGGCATACAGGACGGTCAGGAACAGCACGCCGGCGAACACCGCGCGGGTCACCGCCCGGTCGTCGCGGCTCTCCTCGCCGAAGCTCGCGGGCACATCCACACCCATCAGCGCGGCCAGGCACAGCGCAACCGCACCACCGATCCCGGGGACCCCGAGCCCGGAGATCGCGAACCCGTCCCACGACAGCGTGCCCCCGGCCGGGTCGGCCATCGCCGACGCCACGAACAGCACGATGATCACCAGCGAGCCTGCCAGGACGGTTGCCAGCACCACCGTGGACAATGCGACGGCTCGCACACCGAGCACCGCCACCAGGATCAGAGCGACGCCCGCCCACGCCCACCAGCTCCCACCGGCCGAGCCGGCCAAAGTGGCGCCGAGTAGCCCGTACAGGCTGATCTGGATGGCGTTGTAGGCCACCAGCGCGACCGCGCCGCCGGCCACACCCCACCGCCGGCTTATCCCCCGGGTGAGGATGGCGTAGTAAGCGGCAGCATGAGGAACCCGCCGTGACATCGCGGTGTACCCGACGAGCAGTAGCGCGACCACGCCACCGACGAGCACGAACACCAGCGGCACGCTGGACACCTGCGTGCTGGCGTAAGTGGCCACGATACCGCCGACCAGCACCACCATCGGTGCCGATGCCGCAGCGCCGAACACGCCTATCCCCCACGCGCTCAGCGTCCTCCGCGCCAGCGCCACCTGCACATGCATGCTCACCGCGCGCCTCCCCCACCACGAGTCGCCTCGTTCAGGCACGGCACGTGCTGGCAACCCGACCGGTCGTGCCGGCGCACATCAGCCTCGTTGAGCGGCACCACCAGCCACCGCGACGGGCGTACCGGTCCCGGCCGCCTGAAACGCTCGTCGACGCGGATGCGCCGCCGCACCCGGCCCTCCCGAGCGGAGAAGCCCACCAGGTCATGGGTGCCATCGGGCCACTCCCGACGGACCGCGTACCCCCACTTCAGCTCGGCTGCGACGGGCGGGTCAGCAGCTGACGCTCCTCCAGGGCGGATATTCCTCCCCCTGCCAGACAAACGGGGGTGTCTGAAGTGGACGTCTGCGGCGGTCGGGCCGGCGTGGTTCAGCATGATGGGTTCCTCCGGAAGGGGCAGTGAAGCGCAAAGGGGGTGGGTTACCGACTGATCACAGGGGGTTTCAAGGTCACATTGCTGGAGATCGTCTTCATCGGCTATCCGTAGTCGCCTGGGAAGCGGTCTGTATCGGTGGCGCTCGTTGCCGATGTCGCCAGCATCGGCGCCGCCTGTCGCTGACGGTATGAGTAGAGCCACGCCCGTACGCCGACCAGCCCGACGTGGTGGTCGCAGCAGGGCACTCTCCTCCTGACCAGGTCCGCTGCCGCCCGGTTCAGCTGCCGATCGGTCAGGTCGGCCCATCGTGGGTCGACCAGGTCGGCGTGCGCCTGAAAGACCTCGCCTGCATCCGTGTAACGGTGCCGGTGGCGGCGGACCTGCCCACCGCTGAGCTGGTCGGCCGCGCTCATCGCCGAGGCGGTCCAGTCCAGGTCGCCCGTCCCGGGTATCGGCACGAGACCGTCGAGGACCTGCTGTGCCAGGGGGGCCAGCTGCTCCAACGCTTCATTTTCCTGGCCACGATCGGCCGCTGGTGAAACAACCGCCAAGCGAGCCGGAGCGCGTAGGTACGGAGCAACGGCGGGCAGGGGGTCGCCCGGCAGCACGATAGTCGCGTGGTGCTGCTCCCCCGGCGCGCCGGCGACCACCTGCCCGGGCCGCCGCAGTGCTGCGTGGAAATCCCCGCTGTGGAGGTCCAGGACGAGCCAGACGGCACCTCGGTCGGTGACGGTGGCAGGCCCTCGCCACGGAGCCCAGGCGCCCTCGAACGGCCGTTCACGCGGCTCCCAGTCCTGATCCAGGTGGCGAATGGTGAGCGGTCGATGCATCGGGACTCCGGTCAAGGACGAGTCGGGACTTGTGCGTGACGAGTGGCGCCGGGCCGCCGAGAAGAGACTCCGGCTGGCTGGTTTCGCCGATGCCGCTCCAGTACAGCACCACGAGCGCGTCTGGCTCCGTGGTGAGGAGGGCGGCGAGCTCCGGCGGCACGGCGTGATCCGCCAGACGCAGGTAGGTGACCCTGCGGGGGGTGAGGAGTTCGGCCAGGAGATCGGCGACGAAGCGGCGGTCGTCCCCGAGGTGTTCGAGCCTCAGCGGCGCGTATGGGGGCCCGTACCTGTCGATGATCGATTGGGGCAGGTCGGCTGGACCGAGCTGGGCAGCGCCTTCGGCGAACGCCGCGGTGATGTCGAAGTGCCGGTTTGGCCCGACGGGCGTCGGGTCTTCAATCATCGTGTTCCCGTCGAGCCAGGGAACCGCGAAGAGCATCCCTGCTACTCCTTGATCGCCAGTTTCAGCTGTTCGCTGGCCTCCCCAGCGGCATTTGCGCTGGACCGCAGTTGCTCAGACTGATCGGCCAGGTACGACTGCCACTGCGACAGGTTCTCGTAAGCGGCCTGGCTGGCGGTCACCAGCGCGTCATACCTCGCTTGCAGATCCCGTAGTTGACGCTGGAGTTCAGTGACCTGCGGGCCGGCGTATCCGGTGATCTGGGTGGCCTGCTGGTGGGCGTGGGCGATGATGTCCTCGGCCTGCCACCGCGCTTCGGCGAGGATTTCCGCGCCCTCCGCGCTGGCGTCGCCGATTGTGCGGTTGGCTTCCTCCTGAGCGCGCATGGTCAGCTCGACAGCCATCGGGTCGACTGCTTGCGGTGCGATGCTCGGCAGGGTTCCGTAGCGGAGCATCTCGACCTGGTTGAGCAGGCCGCGCACCTCTCGTCCCCGACGGTCGATCTCGCCGCGCAACAGCGCGATCCGATCGTCAGCGAAGCGTGCCACCGCGGCCACTTCGGCTGCCGGGTACCACTGCTGGCGGCGGGAGCGGTGGGTGGCTACCAGGCTGAGGCGCTGGGTGACCTCGCCGGGCTGCGGTTGCTCCGCGTCCGGTGCAAGGTGTCGGGCACCGTGGTCAGTCATCGGACTCCTGTCCGGGTGAGGTCACGCGGCGTCGGCCCGGCCGGCGCGGACAGAGGTGGGTAGAGCGAGTGGTCGTAGCTTTCCGTCAAGATGCGGTCAGGGTCTGCACCGGCTGCGGTGAGGGTGGTGATCGTGGCCCGAGTCATCGCAGGAGACCCGCAGACGAGGATGTCGGCGTCTGCCCACGAGCCGAGCCGCAGGGCGGTGTCGACGGCGCGGCCCACCTCGCCGTCCCACCCCCACCCAATTTCTACGGTGGGGACGTAGCGGAGCCATTGCTCGCCCCGGGCGGCAGACCAGGCTGCTGCCGGCGCCGTCGCGGCCAGCTTCAGCAGCGCCTGGTGGTCGTACAGGTCGTCGGGTGTTTTACCCCCCACCACGAGAGTGGTGGGACGGCCAGAGCCTTGCTGGAGCTCTTCGAGGATGGCTCGCAGCGGCGCTACGCCGGTGCCGCCAGCGATCAGCAGAAGCCGTCGGTGGGGTGCGCGGTCGTACGACGACAGCGCGGTGCCCACGGGATGCCCCAGCAGGAGCGTGTCGCCGACTACCGCACGGCGCACCAGATGGGTGGAGAACCGGCCCGCCGCCCGGACGTGGAACTCGATCGTTCCGTCGGGGCAGGGGGCGTTGGCGGGTGACAGGTACCGCCAGGTGCGCATTGTCGGCACCTGTGTCGGCAGAGACTGCCCCGGCAGGTAGTTGCACAGGTAGTTCGGTCGGACGGTGAACACGCAGATGTCGGCGCTGCGGCGCTCCACGCTGGTCACCTCTGCCTGCCAGGACGGGGGCGCGACCCGTTCGGATTCGGCGGCGCCGGCGAGCATCAACTTCGCTACCGCCTGGTACGCCGCGGCCCACTCAGCCTTCAGGCTCGGCGTCCACCGTGGCCCGACGAAATGCTCCAGCGTTGCCAGGAGTGCCTGGCCGACCCAGATGTAGTGCCGCTCCGCCAACTGCACCGGTCGGCCCTCGTGGTCTGACCCGTGGAACCGCCGGTGATCAGCGCCTAGACGCTGCGCGAACGCCGTGAGCGCATCCGGGTCGTCGATATTCGTGATGATGTGCCCGAGCGCGGCGAGCAGCTTGTCCTCCTGGTACCGCATGTCGGCCGGGAACATGGTTCGGGTCTCAGGGGCGATAAGGAACAGAGCCGCGTAGAAGTATTTCGCTGCTTCGGGACCGGCGACGGCGAGTTCTTTCCAGCTCTGGCGCAGCGCTATGACGTCCATGTGTCAGCCCTCCTGCCGGCAGGCAAGATAGTGGCGCTCACGCAGAGTCGGCTCCGGAGAGTACGGCGTGCGGGCACCTGGCCAGAAATTCGGGTTAGGCACCCGGGTGTCGTAGTAGCGGTGGTGCACGGCGTGTAGGACGGCCCATCCGACCGACCCGTTGATCCACGACCAGTCGCCGTAGACGGGCCGGCCAGCCCGCTCTTCGGTGGCGCAAAGCGCATGAAGAGTTCCGATTTGGCGTGTGGGTTGGAGATCCGCGCACCGGCAGCGCGGAAGCTGTGCAGGACAGCTTGGTTGATGACCAGGGCGGCGTGCTCGCGCCACATGGTGGACTCGTCTCCGGTGTCGAGCCCCAGCCCCGCGGCCACTGGCTCCAGCTGGTTGTACCGGCCGACGTCACACATGTTGCGGGTGCCGATCTCATCGGCGAGGTAGTGCCCATTGAATGGGGCGCAGCTGTAGTCCACACCGCCGATGCGCAAGCGCATGTTGGCAATCACGGGGAGGGCGTGCCACCGGAGTTTGAGGTCCGCGAACCACGCGTGATCGGGGTGCGTCAGCGCGACCTCTCGCACCAGCTCACGGGGGACGTGGACGAGCGTAGGGTCCTCGGTGGCGGTCTCGATCACCCAGGGCAGCAGGTCGAACCTGCCGGGGGTAGCGGGTGGCAGCCAGCCGAGCTGCAGCGCGGCGTTGGTCATGCCCACCTGTTCGGGATCGCCGAGCACCCGACCGTTCAGTTGCCACCCGCAGTACCGGATCAGCTGGTCGTTCCAGACGCGGGCTCGTGGTCCGGTCAGCGGATGATCGGGGGCGAACACGGTGATGACGGATTGGATCCGCCCGCCGTTGTCGGCTACCCGGAGGTGCTCGGCCAGCTCGCTGGCGATGCTGTCAGTGGTGGTGACGGTGCGCCGGTCACGGACCTTCAGGCCGGCCCAGCGGGCTCGGCCAATGCACCGCACGGACTGCCGCCACGCCACCCTGGCGCCATACATCAGCTCGTCCGGTGTCTGCCAGTAGGTGCCGGTGGTGGCGATCTCGTCGAGCACACCGGCGATTCGATCGGCGACGTTGGGGATCTGTCGCTCTGTGTAGTAGGCGGAGATGAACTCCACGGCCTCGGTGGAGGGGACCTGCGCTGGGCCAGCTGAGGGTGGGGTGGTGTGGCTCACGGGGGCGCCCACCCGCCGGTCACCAGTGGCAACGCTGCCGGTCGTCAATGTTGGCTCGTTCCCGATCATTGGGCAGGTTCCGTCGCGTTCCCCGCGTGTCCCCCGCGTGATCGCCCAGCCGGCGGGCATCGTCGCAGTGCCACATCTCTCCCATCCCCGTTGATGTTTTGCCTCTGGTCTCTGCCATACGGCCCGCACCGGACGGGAGTTCACATCTTTGACCCAAGTCGGATCGCCGCTCGTAATACCGAGTGACGGCGAAAGACCAGGGCAGGGACGGCTTGGCAGGGCACTTGTCCGAGGCGTACCCGTGATCGGTCTGCGCATCTCGCGAACCCGCCACCCGTCGACGGCCTGTTCGACGTGGCCTTCGAGGCGGCCGACGACGGCGGACTGGCGATCGCGTGACGGCCGCTGTCTCGATGCGCGCGAGGTGGTGGACTACATCCGTGGGTTGGGTGAATCAAACCCCGACGTTCACGTGCTCACGGCCGATGGCGGCCACCATCTGACGCTGCACGCCGGCGTGGGGGAGGCGCTTGTCTGGGACACCGAATGGTGGACCGACAGTGGACCGGACCGCACGCGGGCGGTATACATATGCCTCGCGTGCCCCGTGCGGGAGCCCTGCCTGGCCGACGGGCTGGCCAGCGGAGACACCGGGGTGATCCGCGGTGGCATGCTGCTCCAGCGGCGCAGACAGCGGACCGAGGTGGTGCGGCTAATCTGCGCCCAGTGCAAGTGTTTGCCCGTTCGGTTCACCAGCACTACAGTGAGTCGGTACTGCGGCCGTCGATGTGAGGCAAAAGCGCGACGGCAGGCCGCCGCAGGTAGGCGCAGCCTCACCCGCGACCTGCAAAGGGACGGCCTTCCGGTCACCTGCGCCGCTCAAACCCCAGCCAAGGTTTAGGGCGCGTCTCATTTGGTGAGGCGGCGGTAGCAGATCAGGGTGCTGGCGATGGTGGCGAAGGCTTCGAAGTGATCGCCCTTGCGGTCGTAGCGGCGGACGAGGCGCCGGTAGCGCATCAGCCAGGACATGCAGGCTTCGACGATCCAGCGGTGACGGCCCAGGCGCGTGGAGGACTCGATGCCCTTACGGGCGATGCGTACCTTGATCCCCCGCCGCCGGACCTCGCGGCGCAGCTCGCGGGCGTCGTACGCCTTGTCAGCGTGCAACTTGTCCGGCCGCCACCGGCGGCGCCCGTTCGGTGTGCGGATCGCCGGGACGCTGTCGAGCATGGGCAGCAGCAGTTGGCTGTCGTGGACGTTCGCGGCGGTGACCAGCACGGCCAGGGGCAGCCCCTTCCGGTCGCAGATGACATGGAGTTTGCTGCCCGGTTTGCCGCGGTCGACCGGGTTCGGGCCGGTCAGATCGCCCCCTTTTCCGCCCGCACACTGATCGAGTCGACCACCGCCCTCGACCAATCGATCCGGCGGTCGGCGCCGAGCCGGTCCAGGATCGCCTCGTGCAGCCGCAGCCAGAACCCGGCCACGGTCCACTGACTGAGCCTGCGGTGAGCGGTCGCCCGGGTCACCCCGAACAACGCCTCCGGCAGCTTCCACCAGGAACAACCCGCCTGGGCCACGTACACGATCGCCGCCAGCACCGCCCGGTCGTCCACCCGCCGCCGACCGCCACCCTGCCGACGAACCGGCGCGGGCGGGATCAACGGCGCCGCTATCTACCACAGATCATCCGGCGCCCAAGTACGGATCATGGCCTCGTACACGAAAGCAGATCATGCCCCAGGCCAACAGCCATCCAAATGAGACACTCCCTT